>NZ_JABRWO010000006.1:300000-405041 GCF_013618625.1 Bremerella alba
CGGTCTTCGACGCGCGGATTTCAAAAGAAGCACCGTGCTGAATCAGTTCTCGGCCTGCGTAGAGCTTACCGTAGAACGAAGCGATATGCAGCGGCGTATGCCCGGTGTCGGTTTCTTGGACATCCAGATCGGCACCGCTTTCAGCCAAGGCGATGATGACCTCGCCATCGTTTCTCCGAGCCGCTAGAAAGATACCAAGCTTTACGCGTTCTTCAAGCGACTGATCGGGGATAAAGAAATGCTCTCGGCATTTCAGGCACAGTACTTCATGCCCGCGAGCTTTATCGGGCACGACCCCATTGGTCTGACACAGTGGACAGCGATACTGCATGGTATCTGGATCCTGAAGGATCTAGCAAATGGATACGTTAGTATTCTGTGATTGCTGCCCGAAGCGATTCCTGGTTGGTATGCCTTGCCAAAGAGCATGATATGCTGAGACGAAGCCTATAGCTCCGCAGATCGCTTAAACTCCTTCATAACTTTATTCAGTCTTAACCCCTTCACTAAAGACAAAAAGAAATGCGTAAGATGCAGCAACTAGGGTCTGCATCTTGACGCATCCCTGCTGGTTATTGCTTCACGGTTGGGTTCCACCAGGCATTCAGCTTTTTGTCTAGCCGGGCGGCGATTTCTGGGTGCTTTGCGATCACGTTGTGCTGCTCTTCTGGATCTTCAGAGACATGAAACAACGCGAGTTTGTCAGGCCCATATTCCCCATCGTCTAAGCCGCTGGGAACGATCAGCTTGTAATCGCCATCGATGATCCAGCGATAATGGAGCCCTAATTCAGGCTGGCGATAGTCGGGAATATCGTGTGCAAAGATCTCGCCGAATATGGCTTCGCGCTGATTGACCTGGGCTTGATCCAACAGGCTGATACCTGGGAAATTGTAATCCGTTTTAATGCCGACAGCGTCTAAAATGGTGGGGACCACGTCGATGCTGCTTGCCAGGTCCGTCTTGTTGCTTGCGGGCTTCACGTGACCGGGATAGCGGATCATGATTGGTGTTCGCGTACCACCGTCGTAGACCGAGCGTTTGCCTCGTGGTCCCCCCACGGCTCCGCCCCCTTTGTCGGAAAGCTGAATCCAACCGTTGTCGCACAGATAGATCACGACGGTGTTGTCAGCAATCTTTTTCTTGTCGAGGTGATCGAGTACCTGACCGCATGTTTCATCCCACCAATCGCACATTGCGAAGTACCTTGCGACTGCAACCGAGCGTCCCGCCGGCTGGGTGTACTTTTCAAGGAGCCGCTGAGGAGGGTTGTGCGGCAAGTGGGGCATCATCGGTGCGTACCACAAGAAGAACGGCTTGTCTTCGGCGACTGCTTTATCAATGAAGTCGTAGACCGGTTGCATCGTCTTGCGGCCGATTGTGAGTCCTACGTCCCCGTGGCGGCCCCCTTTGGTCACGTCTCCGTGAGACATTCCTTCGGTAAAACCACCGGTTGAGAAGTTCCCTTCCCACCATTTACCCGACTGAAAACTGAGGTACCCGTGCTGACCGAGGATCTCAGCAAGTCGGGGGTTCTCTTGGAATCGATTGACCAAGACATCGCGGCCCGCTTGGGTTCGTTTGTCTTCAGCCGGATCGTTACCGGTGATCCCATTCTGATGCGGATACAGGCCCGTAATCAGGCTTGCCAGCGATGGCCGACAAAGCGAAGTAGGCACGTAGCCGCGTTCATAAACCAGCGACTGACTGGCCAAGCGATCGATATTCGGCGTTTCGATCACATCGTGGCCGAGGAAGGAATAGTCATCCCAGCGTTGATCATCGGAAAGCAAAATCACAACGTTCGGCTGGTCGGCCGCATGGGCCTCTGCAGTAACCAGGCCGACGACAATCGCCAGGGCTAATAAGGAAGTAGTCACAAGACGCATGAGGTGTTTCCCAAAGAAGGAGTGTGGATATCGAGATGAGTGCCGGTTTACTGTTTGGCTTCTTTCTCACGAAGTACCGTTTCAGGGAACTCGGCAGCTTTCGTGCCGGACTCTCTTCGCAAGTTCGCCCCGGTGCCTCGTTTGGCCCCAAAGGGTACTTGCATAGCCTCACGCTGCTTAAGCTCTCGATTCAACGCATTTCGCATGTCACGCGCGGTGCTTTGTAGGCCCGGTTCGTTGATCAAGTTATTCATTTCGTGAGGATCATTTTCAAGATCGTACAGTTCGTCCGTGTCCCATATTCCATGGTACTGAATGAATTTATAGCGTTCTCCCCGCAGTGCGAACATGGTCGGCGTGTGCGGGAAATTCCATTCCCAGTTGTACTCGTACAGCAGATGCTTTCGCCAATCTTTTGAGTCCATCTTGCCCGAGGCGATACGGACGAAACTCATGCCGTCCATCTGCTCTGGCGTTGTTTGTCCGGCCAGGTCGAGAACTGTCGGACCAATATCGATGTTCGCCACCACCGCGTCGACTGTCGTGTTGGGCGACAGAATCCCTGGGGCTTCGATCACCAAGGGAACTCGCATCGATTCTTCGTACGCATTGCGTTTGTCGATCAAGCCGTGTTCGCCAAACAGAAAGCCATTATCGCCCATCAGCATGACCACCGTATTGTCGGCCAGGTCATGTTCTTTCAGGTACTCTCGCACGCGTCCCACGCTGTCGTCAACGGCATTCATGCAGCGGCAATAGTCGCGGTAATAGTCCTTGATATTCAGCGAAGAGTGGTAAGGGAAATCAACGCCGTGCCAGCTGTTGCGTTGATTCTTTACCCACATCGGCTTGCCGGCGTAGTTCTCCTCGGTATCGGCCTGAGACGCAGGCGCTTCGATTTCGACGTCGGAGTAAAGATCCTTGTGACGTTCGGCCGGTTCAAACCGAGCATGAACGGCTTTATGCGAGAGATACAAGAAGAAAGGTTTATCACGATCGAGCGTATTCAACCAATCGACGGCGTAGTCGGTCAGTTCGTCGGTGATGTATCCCTTCTGCGGAACCGACTTGCCGTTGATGTTTAAGGTCCATTTGGGGCCCGGCGGTGTGTAATGTCCTTGCCCACGAAAGCTGACCCATTGATCGAAACCGGGGCGAGGCGCGTCGGTCCCTCCGCCCATATGCCACTTACCGAAGAAGCCTGTTTGATAACCGGCTTTCTGTAAGTACTGCGGGAAGAAGATCGTTTCGCTCATGTCCGTATCGTTGTTGTCGACGACACCATGGTTGTGCATGAACTGTCCGGTAAGAATCGAAGCACGGCTGGGCGAGCAAAGCGAGGTCGTGACAAACGCGTTGGTGAAGTTGGCTCCGTTAGCCGCCATGGCATCGATCTGGGGTGTCTTCAAAAAGGGATGCCCCATGAAGCCCATCGCGTCGAAACGCATGTCATCGATCAAAATAAACACGACGTTCGGTGAGCTGTCAGGCTCCGCAGAGTGTGCCCTGTTTTCCAGGCCCAATGACAGGCCGACAAATGATAGCGCAACCAGCAGCGACGCTAGTTGACGGTGTGGGTTGAAGTGGTGGAATGGGATCGACGAGGGCATGATCTGAGGTTGCTCCAGGAAAATCGGGGTTGGGTGGGGGGAGAGCAGGCCAACTTAGTATCGTATGCGCCGACCCACAGGTCAACTTTGGTTGGCGCATGCGTAAGCATCCCGATTACCCCCTCGCTAAGGTCCCCAAGAGGATAGGGGTTTCAAAAAGATAGTGCGCCCAGATTGTCTTGGGTGGCCTTTATGCCCTGTCGAGCGAGGGCGTTGGATCGAGGGTTATTTTGCTGAATCGTGGCCCGCCGTGTTGCGCCGCGTCAGTTGCCGAGCTACTTGATGCCAGACAAGCCCTGCCCCGAGTAAACCGATTCCGACAAACCACATCTCGCGTTCGACCCAAAAAGAAAGCGCCAAGCAAGAGACCAATCCTAGAACGGGAATGATGCGAGGATAAAGGCGTTCATCGGCTTTCAATTGCAAAGCACACAAGTTGGTGATCGCATAATAGATTAATACCGTGAACGCACTAAACGACCAGGCCAGCTTCACGCTACCAACGCAAATGATTGCTCCAATCAAGACAGCTACGGCGATTGTCGCCGTCCACGGAACGCCGCTGGTCGGCGTCACCAGGGAAAGACCGCGCGGCATGTCTCCGCGGCGTCCCATAGCCAACACAATTCGCGAAAGCCCTAAGAGTAAATTCAATAGCACGCCCAGCATGGCCGTTACCGCGCCGAGGGTCATCAGCGCGGCCGAACCAGGAAGATCAAACTGCCGGGCCACCATCTCTAACGGGGCCGCGCCTTGGCTGGAATATTGCGAAAATGTTTCGGTATCGACGTTTCGCAGCGCCGTGATCGCCACGAGAAAGTAAAGCAGCATTGATATTCCCAGCGTCACAATCACGGCGATGGGAATGGTTCGCCGAGGGGCTGTGACCTCCTCACCCAGCGTGGCGATTCGACCGTAGCCGGTATACGCTACGAACATTAATCCGACTGCCTGAGCAAACGCAGCGAACGAGTGATTGGCTGGCCAAAATTCGTTGAAATCGAGCGAATGGGATGAAGAAGAGGAATAGTTTCCTAGATAGACGAAGGCCAGCAAAACGAAAATCGTCATTCCCACGATCAACGCATTAATTTGGGATGTCCGCCTGATTCCCCCCAATACGATCACTGTCAGAACGATCAATCCCAACAAGGCCAGTGGAATCAAGAAGAAGCGACTGTCGCCGATGACAAGCGGCAGCAGATACCCGGAAAACCCCAGCGCCGCAGTGGCTGCGGAGGCCGACTTGGCCCATAAGAACATCCAGCCGGCGAGAAATCCTAAGCTAGGGTTCAACCACCGATAGCCATATTCGTACGTTCCTCCACTGACAGGATGATTGGCTGCCAGTTGAGCGCTGCTAAGTCCATTGCAGATGGCCACCAGCGCGGCGACAACAATCGCTATGACAACCGATTCTCCGGCCACGCCAGCCGCGATGCCGATGCTCACAAAGACTCCGGTGCCGAGAATGGACCCGAGTCCGGTAATGACCGCCGCTGGGATGCCAAGTTCGCGGCGGAGTTCGCCTGGGGGTTGCGTCATTGCGTCAAAGGTTGATTTCAGGAGGGGAGCAGCGGCGTGAGGCCTAGGGAATCGGAAAGTTGGCCCGGCGAATCTTGATACCTTACTCGATAGTCGCTGGGCGAGACCCCCAAGTGCTTGCGAAATTGTTTGGTGAAGTAGCTTTGATCGTAGAAACCACAGGCCGTTGCAATTTGGGCGATCGTCCCTCGCGAGGCTAACAGATCGTGACAAGCTGCGTGAAGTCGTACGCGCAATATGTACTGCTGCGGAGTCATGTGATAGAGGGCTTTGAAGCGACGATCAAACTGGCTTACCGAAAGATGAACCATTCCGGCAAGCTCGTTCACGCGTAACGGCTGTTCATAGTTTCGTAGCACGTAATTGACGACCTTCTCGAGGGCATCAAACGAGATTGCCACCGATTTGACCTTCTCCAAGTCGCGCATCACCCCAGAAATACCGATGATTTCGCCAGTGGCCGATCTCAGCGGTGTCTTGCTGGAGATGAACCACTTCAGCTCGCCTGGTTTGCCGGGAACGAGCCAGATTTGATTCGGCAGCGATGTGCCAGACTCCATCACCTGTTGATCTTCCGCCATAAACCGCTCGGCCAGATAGCGTGGATGAAGATCGAGATCGGTCTTGCCGAGCATCTGGCCCTCGGACTCGAACCCGCGAATTTTCCACAGAGACTGATTCGCGGCGATAAACCGACCTTCACGATCCTTAACGTAAAGATAAACGTCGGGAAGATAGTCAAACAATTCGGCAAGGGCCAGTTCGGCACCCATAGAAGATTTCATTTCATACACTCCGACTTTTCCTGCGGTGCGCAAATAATACCACACAATGCGGAAAAATCCCTAGCATTTCACGTATCGGGCGAGATACATTAAAAACTTCTCGCACGTATCGTGTTCGAAGAAATGCGAGTCCCCCAACCCGACCACCATCCAAGCCAATCCTTTTCTTCCTGGCTTAACCCAATAAGAGAACACGTATGTTCACCTTTCAAGGGCGTGGCAAATCGGTCACCTGCAATGGACAAACACGCCGTGACTTCCTGCAAGTCGGAACGCTCGGCGCGTTAGGCCTGAGCCTTCCTCATTTGGCGGCGGCCAAAGCCCAAGGGGCTGTGAAGCCAAATCATGACGACCGCAACTGCATCATGATTTTCAATTTGGGCGCACCCAGTCAGCTCGACCTGTGGGATATGAAGCCGGATGCCCCTTCCGAAGTGCGCGGTCCGTTTAAGCCAATCGCCACCAACAACCCAGACCTGCTGATCTCGGAGATTCTTCCTCAGCATGCGAAGATCGCCGACAAGTTTTCGCTGGTTCGTTCAGTTCATCACACGGGTGCCGCTGTGCACGATGCCGGCTGGCAAATGATGCAAACGGGACGGTTGTTTTCCGGTGGGGTTAACACGCCACATATCGGTTCGGTGGTCAGCTTCGATCGTGGCCGCAAGACCGACCTCCCGGCGTTCGCCGTTCTGCCGCAGTTGATGGGTCGCGGGGGTGGCAACATGCCCAACGGTCAGTCGGGTGGATTTCTGGGCAAGGCCCACGATCCTTTCGCCCTGAATGCCGATCCCTCACAGGCAAACTTTAAAGTTCCCGACCTGCTTCCGCCGGTCGAGATCGATTCGAGTCGTCTGGAACGGCGACGGAGAATTCGTGATCTAGTTGATCAGGCCACCGCCAATTTCGAGGCCAGCGAGAGTGCGGACCTTCTGGGAAGCAACTTCGAGTCGGCCTTTCGGTTGATGACCAGCCCCAAGGCGCGAGAGGCCTTCGACCTCACCAAAGAGCCGCAAAAGGTTCGCGAACGCTACGGCATGAACCGGTTTGGGCAAAGCTGTTTGCTTTCGCGGCGACTGATTGAAAATGGTGTCCGCTTTGTAACGATCAATACGTTCCTGACCGTCTTTGGCGAAATCACGTGGGACATACACGGGTCGAAGCCGTTCACTTCCATCGAAGGAATGAAAAACATTGTCGCCCCCCTCTACGACCAAGGCTACTCGGCATTGATTGAGGATCTCGATCAACGGGGGCTGCTCGATTCAACGCTCGTCTGCAATCTTGCTGAATTCGGTCGGACTCCGCGTGTGAATCCAGCCGGGGGTCGCGATCATTGGCCGCAATGTTTTACCTGCGGCTTTGCCGGAGGTGGCGTGCAAGGAGGCCGCATTGTTGGTGCCAGCGATCCGATGGGTGCCGTGCCGGCCGATCGACCTGTGCAGCCCGCAGATGTCGCAGCGACCATATTTCACAGTTTGGGTTTCGACATGCACAAAGCGCTACCGGGACCAGGCGGACGCCCTTTCCCCATCGTCGATTCGGGGCATGCGCCGATTCACGAGCTGTTCTAGATCATTCTCCTTGCTGGACAATCCATGAATATGCGGCTTCTTATTCCCCTGGCGGTGGTGATTTATGCTACCTCGCTGGCATTAATGCCCCGGCCAGCGATCGCAGAAGATTCCTCGTTGGTGATCTTGCCTGAACAGATCCAACTGCGCACCACGCACGACCGGCAGTTGGTGGTAGTTCAACGGCAAGAGGGCGAGCAGCGTCTTGGGCAGGTTGCCAACGGGTTGGAGTGGACTTCAGCGGATCCTTCCGTGGCCACCATCGAAGCTGGCATCGTTCACCCGGTTTCGAATGGAACGACCACGCTCTCGGTGAAAGCAGGAGATCAAACGGCAACCGTGCCAGTGGTGGTGTCCGGGCAAGAGGAACCCACGCGATATCGCTTTCGAGAAGACGTGCTGCCTATTTTGTCGAAGCGTGATTGCAACGCCGGAGGCTGTCATGGGGCCCTGGCTGGCAAAGGTGGCTTTCGCCTATCGCTCAACGGCTATGATCCGGATTCTGACTATTTTAATATTGTGAAGCAGGATAAAGGTCGCCGCGTTGAATTCGCAGCACCAGAGGTCAGCCTGCTGCTTAACAAGCCGTCGACGACCGTTCCGCACAAAGGGGGATTGAAGCTTCCCCGTGACAGCGAAGACTTTCAGGTGGTGGCCGAGTGGATTGCCCACGGAGCGATTCCACCGGATTCGGACGACGCCGTGACCGAGCGGCTGGAAGTCTTTCCCGATGCGGCGATCCAGAAAATCGGAGAGAGTCAACAGTTCTCGGTTCGCGCCTATTACAGCGACGGAACCTCGCGCGATGTGACCCGCTGGGTACGCTGGTCGAGCACCAACGATACCGTCTCGCAGGTGAATGATCAGGGCTTGGCGACCATCATGGGCCCAGGCGAAGGGGCGATTGTTGCCTGGTACGACAGCAAGCTGGCCATTGCCCGGACGACGGTTCCTTATTCGGCCAGCACCGATAAGTCGGCCTTGGCCAGCGTCGACGACCGCAAGCCACGTAGTTTCATCGACGAGCATATCGACGTGCAGCTGCAGCGACTCAACCTGGTTGCTTCGCCAAACTGCACGGACACCGAATTCCTCCGCCGGGCTTATCTCGACACAATCGGTCGCATTCCGACCTTGCAGGAGACTCGCAATTACCTGGCCGATACCAGCGCCGACAAACGCGACAAGCTAATCGAGACTCTTTTAGAGAGCCCCGAGTTCGTCGACTATTGGTCCTACAAGTGGTCGGACATGTTGATGCTCAATGGAACCTTGCTTCGCCCGGCCGCTTTAAAGGCGTATTACCAATGGATTCATGAGCATGTCGAGAAGAACACCCCATGGGATCAAATGGTTCGTGAGATCGTTACGTCGACCGGCGAAAGTACCGAGAACGGCGCGACCAACTTTTTCGCGTTAAGTCAAACGCCGGAAGAGATGACCGAGAACGCCTCGCAGGCCTTTATGGGTTTGTCGATCGGTTGTGCGAAGTGCCATAATCATCCCCTCGAGAAGTGGACCAACGATCAATATTACGCCATGGCCAACATCTTCTCACGCGTCAAGGCTAAAGGCTGGGGAGGTGAAAGCCGCAACGGAGACGGCGCGCGGACCTTGTACGTGTCGACCTCCGGAGAACTGGTGCAACCCAGAACCGGCAAGCCGCAGCGGCCCACGCCGCTCGATGGCGAGCCCATCGCTTTCGATAACCCGGAAGACCGCCGCATCAAGTTCGCCCATTGGTTGACCTCGCCGGACAACCCCTACTTCGCCAAGGCAATCACCAACCGAGTATGGGCCAACTTCTATGGGGTCGGTCTGGTCGAAGAAGTCGACGACCTACGGATCTCGAATCCACCTAGCAATAGCGATCTACTGGATGCCGCCACCCAGCATGTGATCGATAGCAAGTTCGACCTGAAATCACTCATGAGAACGATCTTGCAATCCAACGCCTATCAGCGATCGAGCAAGCCGATTGCCGGCAACCAAGCAGAGTCTCGGTTCTATAGTCGCTACTACCCGCGGCGTATCATGGCGGAAGTCTTGCACGACGCAGTGGTTCAGGTCACCCAGGTGCCATCAAAGTTCGATACCGTCGCGTTCCCTGGCAACGACAAGCAGAAGACGGACTTCTACCCCGAAGGAACCAAGGCAATTCAGTTGTATGACTCCGCCGTGGAGAACTACTTCCTGAGCACCTTCGGCAGAAACCCCCGTAACATTGTGTGTGAATGCGAACGATCGTCCGAGCCGACCATGGTTCAGGTACTGCACATATCCAACGGCAACACCATCAACGACAAGCTGCGGTCCCAAGCAAGTCGTGTCGAAAAGCTGCTTCAGCTTCGGCGGAGCGGGCTCTCGGATGAAGCGATCATAGACGAGATCTACCTGATCTGTTTTTCGCGTTACCCATATGCTGAGAGACGCCGCGAGCTGGTCCAGTTTCTTCCGCCTATCAATTCCCCGGAAGAACGCTCGACGATCGAAGACATGTTCTGGGGATTGATGAGTACCCGCGAGTTCCTCTTCAACCACTAATTGACCATGAAAACCGCAAGCTTAATTTCGCTTTCCTTGATGGTGGTATCCTGCTTTTGGCAGCTCGCAGTAGCCGAATCGCCGACCTACCAGAAAGATGTCGAGCCAGTGCTTCGCAAATATTGCGTGGGCTGTCATAACGATGCCGAGCCGGAAGCAGACATCTCACTTCAATCAATTAAGTCGCTGCAAGGCGATACATCGCAAGGGCTGCTGCTGAAACCAGGCAACCCGATAGCCAGCCACTTGGTGACGGTCATGCTGGGATCGGCCGAGCCTAAGATGCCGCCTGAGGATGAGCCTCAACCTAGCCAGGATGAGATCAACCGGATCGTGCAGTGGATCGAGGCCGGAGCATCTCACGATGATTCACCATCAGACTCGCCGTGGAAACTGCCGGTCGAGCCCATAGCGTCGAGCGTCGATACCCGTCCGGTCTCTGCGATTGCCGTTTCCCCTGATGGTCAACGAATTGCCATTGGACGTTACGGGCAGGTTCGGTTCTATCAGCTCGACAATCAAGGCGTCTATAACGAGGACAACTCCGTCTTAGAGATTGCGAAGCTCCCCGGCAAGGTAACGTCTTTGCACTTCAATCAGGACGGGACCCGCATTGCCGTCGCGTCCGGGGTCGCCGGGCTTGCGGGCTACGCGGCGATATTCAATACGGATAACGCCCAAGAGGTTCAGGCATTCGAGGGACATTCCGACATTCTTTTCGATGCCGAGCTTTCCCCTGATGGCAAAACACTTGCGACCTGTGGTTACGACCGCAAGATACTTCTGTGGGATATCAAAACCGGCAAGCAGCTTCACGAAATGACCGGGCACAACGGAGCCATCTACGATGTGGGCTTTAGTCCGGACAGCCAGTTCCTGGTCTCAGGCAGTGCCGACGACACATGCAAAGTCTGGCGAGTCAGCGATGCCGTGCGGCTGGATACCCTGCCGCAACCACTGAAGGAAGTCTACTGCTGCGCGTTCTCGCCTGACGGAAAGACCATCGTCGCGGGTGGTGCCGATAACAATCTCCGGGTCTGGAAGTTTGTCTCCCAGGACGGCCCCAAAATCAATCCCATGATTCAGGCTCGGTTCGCCCACGAAGGCCCTGTGCAGCGTCTGGCGTTTGCCGACGATGGCAGTAAGCTCTTTACCATTGGTAATGATCTGACCGTGAAACTGTGGGATACATCGAATTATTCGGAGCTGAAACTCTGGAGCGACCGGCCTGAGGTCGCAATGGCCGTCGCCTATGCGGCTCCTTCGCAAGCTCTCTTTCTGGGTCAAATGAATGGCAAGGTCCAGCGTATTACTTGGAACAGCGAAGAACTGAACTCGCAACAATCACAGCAAGTCGCGTCGATTGACCCGATGCCCATCACCGCCACCGACATGAGCACAACCGAAGAGGCCGAAGGGAACGACGCTCCCGATACGGCTCAACCGGTCACCTTCCCCGCGAAGATCAAGGGTACTATCCATAACGAGGCCAGCGGTCCTGATGTCGACTTCTACCGCTTTTCTGCCTTGGCAGGTCAGACGTGGGTGTTAGAGACCAACGCGGCTCGCTCGAAGAGCCCGCTCGACTCGCATATTTCTGTTTATCATGCCGATGGAACGCCGGTCGAGCGTATCAAACTGCAGGCCGTTCGCGATTCTTACTTCACGTTCCGCGGTAAGAACGACTCGATCTCAGACGACTTCCGAATCTTCAATTGGGAAGAGATGAAGCTGAATCAGTTTCTATACTCTAACGGCGAAGTTGCCCGGCTCTGGCTTCACCCACGCGGTCCAGACAGTGGCTTCAAAGTCTATCCAGGCGAAGGTAAGCGATGGGGTTACTTCGATACGACCCCGTTGGCACATGCCCTGGGCGAACCTTGTTACGTGGTCGAGCCAGTGATTAGCGGACAATCGATCGTTCCCAATGGCCTGCCGGTATTCACGCTTTACTACGAGAACGACGACGAGTCGCGCCGTACGATCGGAGACGACTCGCAGCTCTACTTCACCGTCCCGGTCGATGGCGATTACCTGGTCAAGGTGCGTGACGTGCGGGGATTTGAAGGAGAGAATTTCTCGTACGAACTGATAGGCCGAGCACGCCAGGAAGACTTTCGCGCGTCGAATGCCACTCGGGAAGTGAAAGTTGGGGGAAAGAGCTACCGCGAAGTACGCTTCCGCAGTTCGCGAATAGATAATTTCGATGGACCGATCGATGTGCGTGTCGAAGGTCTGCCTGAGGGATTCACGATCACATCGCCGATCACGATCGAAGCGGGACAGATCGAAGCCATGGGCGTCTTGCACGCCGACGAGTCTGCCAAGACCCTTGATGCCGAGCAGTTAAAACAGGTCAAGATTACCGCTACGGCAAAGATTGACGGCAAGGACGTCACGCACGACGTGGCTGGATTCACAAAGATCGAAGTGCGGGACAAAACGAAGTTGGGACTCCGCATTGAGCCGGCTGCCGAAGGAGCCGTTCCGATCAATCACCAAGAGGACGACCTGCTGGAATTCGAAGTCAAGGCCGGCGAGACCATCATGTTGAAGGTGGTCGCCAATCGCCAGGGCGAGAAGGGAAACATCAGTTTCGGAAAAGAGGGATCCGGTCGCAATCTTCCTTTCGCGGTCAACGTGGCGAACCTGGGACTCAACGGCCTGATGATCATGTCCGATCAAAACGAGCGGGAGTTCTATATCTCAGCGGATGAAGTCGCCCAGCCTACTTCCCGCCTGTTTCATTTGCAAACGGGCTCAGACGGAGGGCACGCGACGCAACCGGTGCTGCTGCATATACGACCGAATTAGGTCGGCACCTTTAAGTTTCGGTGCCTATCTGACTAAAATGTTCGGATTCCTTAACCGAGAGTCCGAACATGTTAGCCTTGGCACCTAAGCACATTTCTCGATGGTGGATTGGGATCTGTGTCCTATCTAACCTTGTAGCCGGATGTTCGAACCGAAGTGAACCCCAAGGAAAGCCGGTCGTTATCCTTGGAGCGGCAAGCACAAAAGATCTTTTGGAAGAAATCGCCGCCGTAGCCCAGAAGTCGCTGGAGGTTCCCGTAGAGATTGAGCTCAGCACGGGGCCTTCTCATGCGTTGGCGCAACAGATTCTTTCGGGTGCCCCCGCAGACCTTTATGTTTCCGCCAATCGACAATGGGCAGCCGAAATCAGAGATGCCAACAGGGCAAGTCAGTCCGTTGATTGGCTTACCAATTCGATGGTGGTCGTCGTGCCTGCGAATTCCCGCTTGCAGATTACGCGTCTTGAGGATCTTACTTCGGATGAAGTTCAGCGCATCGCGATCGCCGGCAAAAACGTGCCTGCTGGCATCTACGCGCAACAGTCGCTTTCGTATTATCGACTTTGGGAACCGCTCGGCGCTGCCGGTAAGATCATTCGTGGGCACGATGTCCGAAGTGCGTTAGCCTATGCACAGCGCGGAGAAGTCGACGCGGCGATTGTCTACGCCACCGATGCTCGACTAACCGATCAGGTCCGCGTGGTTTTCCGGCTCGATCCGGTCTCGCACGCGGCGATTGTATATCCCTTAGTAAAGCTGCGTTCTGACTCAAACGCAGCAAACCAAGTTTACCAGTTCTTCCTGGGTAACGAAGCGAGACAGATTGCTGAAAACTTTGGCTTTCAGCGACTTGAACCTGGCAAGGCGAAGGAATAGCGGTGGATTCCGATCAAATAGCTGCCGTGCTGCTAAGCCTCCGGGTGTCACTGATTGGAGTCCTGCTTGGGTTGCCGCCCGGTTTAGCGTGCGGATGGCTTCTGGCTCGTAAGTCGTTCTGGGGCAAGACTGTCCTGGAAACGGCCATCAATCTGCCACTTGTGCTGCCGCCGGTGATCACTGGCTATTTGCTATTGGTGGCATTCGGGCGAAACGGCGTACTGGGCTCGCCGCTTCAAGATTGGTTTGGCATCTCGATTGTCTTTGACTGGAAAGGGGCTGCCGTGGCCGCGGCTGTCGTCGCGTTTCCTTTGATGGTTCGTTCGATCCGCCTGGGAATCTCGTCGGTCGATCCGACCTTAGAGATGGCCGCCGAAACGCTCGGAGCAACCCGCTGGGATGCGTTTTGGTCGGTGACGGTACCATTGGCTCGCTCTGGAATCATCGCCGGATGCATCCTGGCATTCGCGCGCGGCTTTGGCGAGTTCGGAGCGACAATCATGATTTCCGGCAACATCCCTGGCAAAACGCAAACCATGCCCCTATATGTGTACGATCAGATGGAAACCCCTGGCGGTGTGCAAAATGCAACCGGAGTGATTGTCGTGTCGATCTTGATCGCGGCGGCAGCCCTGTGGGTTAGCGAAAGACTCGAGCGAAAGTCACGAACAACGACAAAGCAAGAGTCGGATGGCTAATAAAAAACTCCGGGATCGCCCGAAGCGATACCGGAGTTGGCCAGAGCAATTCGAATTGGTCAGCGTTACTTCGTTAGCGGCGCGTGAATCGCCTTGAGTTCCTCGGCCGGAATCTTGATGACCTTGCGGTCGTAGGTCATCAAGCCGTTGATCTCGCTTTCGACGTCGGTCGTTTGGGTATAGACGGCTCCGGCGATGCCTTGGTCCTTCAACTGAACCAACTTGTCGATCGATTCCTCGTAGCGAGCCTGATACTCTTTGACCGATCGTGGCAGGCCACCGTAACCCCAGTTAGATTTCGTCTTTTTCCACAAGTGTCCTTCGACAGGCCAACCGTGACCGCCGAACTCGCCGACGACCTTCACCATCTTATCGAGACGCTTCTGCTGTAGTGGAAACGTGGGGTGAGGGTAACTGTGTTGGTCGGCGATGTGCCCGATCGGCCAGTAGTTACCGCCACTGGCAACATTGACCAGCCGCGTCGGATCGCGCTGCATGATCCACTCGCCGGTCGCGACTGAGCGATGCTGGCCCCAGGCCTCGTTGAAGGGTACCCAGACCACAATGCTGGGATGATTTTCTAACGCACCGACCATCTCGTCGAACTCGCGCAAGTACTGGGCGTGATCTTCGTCAGTCCAATCTGCGTCGACAGGATCGGGCCGCATTCGCGTCCAGGCTGGGCTCTTTCCGCCGCTGACCTGGTCTTGCCACACCATCATTCCGAGGCGATCGCAATGATAATAGTACCGGCGTGGTTCGATCTTAATATGCTTGCGGATCATGTTGAATCCGGCGGCTTGCAGGTATTCGATGTCGAACCACATCGCTTCATCCGAAGGGGGCGTCAGAAGTCCGTCTGGCCACCAGCCTTGATCGAGCGTTCCCCAATGAAAAATCGGGCGACCATTCAGCGTAAACCGTAAGTCGCCATCTTCGTCGCGGACAGTCCCGACCGAGCGAATGCCTGCGTAGGTACCGACCATGTCGATGACCTCACCCTTATCATCGAGCACGGCCACGCTGATATCGTACAAGTGAGGGCTACTTGGCGACCACAACTTGGCGTTGGCAATATCAACGACCAGATCTTCATCTGCCGAGGTCACATCCGCCACGACGCTACCGTCGTCGTACACGGTCGCTTTCAGCGAAACTTTCGCAGCTCCATTGCCTTCAAGAATGGGCGACACCTGAATTCTTCCGGTTTCAGGATCGGTGAGGATCTTCACTTCGGAAATGTAGGTACTGGGAACCTGTTCGACCCATACCGTTTGCCAAATCCCAGATACCTGGGTGTACCAGATCCCTTCCGGGGTGAGCGTTTGCTTTCCGCGTAACTGCGAGCCGCCACTTTTGTCTTCAACACGGACCACAATATCATTCAGCCCCGATTTCGCGACCTTGGTCACATCGATTCTAAACGGCGTGCTACCACCGACATGGCTGCCAACTTCCACTGCATTGACAAACACACGACAGGCATAGTCGACCGCCTCGAAGTTCAGCAGGGTGCGTTCCCCTTCTTGCGGGACAAGCTCGACGCTGCGGTGATACCATAACGCCTCCGATGGACGGAGGTTTCGCTGAACGCCTGACAGCTTCGACTCGAGGGCAAAGGGAACCAAGATCTGCCCGGCCCATGTTTCGGGGATGTTGTCTTGATTCTCCGAAGTGATCGCGTAGTTCCAATGACCGTTCAAGTTCTCCCACTTTTCTCGCGTCATTTGTGGACGGGGATACTCTTGCCAGGCGTTTTCGGCAGTGACATCGGAGCCCCACTGAGTGATCAGATCGGACTGATAGGGACGCTCAGGAATTCGCGCCGGAGGCAACATCGGCACGTGGTCTTCATCGATCAAGTGAATGTCGATGTACTGCCCGCCGGCGTCTTGTCGCGTGTGGGCAGCGAGAACATTCCGGCCAACCTTTAACGCTTGACGTCCCTCGTCGGTGAGGGGATAGACGCTGTACTCGGTGGACCAACGTGCAAAATCGGCTATTTGCACTCCGTTGAGGAAGACCTCGGTCTCATCGTCGTGGTGAATCAATAAAGCTGGCTTCTTGGGGATGGTTTCCAGGTCATAGCTGCGGCGTACCCAAATATGATCCGTATCCCATACGGTTCCGACGCGGGCGTTGGGAGTCCCACGCGTTCCGAAACCACCGTAACCCTCTTGCCACTTGGCGTCATCGAAGTCCCCTTTCTGCCACCCGTCAGACGGCGGAACAAGCGTGTACTTCCATGGTCCATCGATGCTTTGCGGGTCTTCTTCCGCTGCCTTGGCCGAAAGTGGCAACAGCAATAGGACAACGGCAAAAAGCCAACTCAATTTCCGAGGATGAAGCACATCGCGAAGGTTCATAATTCTTGTCTCCGTTTCAAGATCAGGGGCGAAGAGCGTGATGTGGCAGGAACCTCTATTCTGCCATACAAAGGCCTTGCCGCTTATGAGTTGCCGCGTAAAGATTTTGAGTTCCGTTGCCACTTTTTCGCACTTGCCATTGTGCGTAAATCATTACTACTGCGCCACCGTCATCAACCAGTCGACAGCCCTGCCGCGTGAACTCGACCATCCTGTCGCCTGTTAGAGGAGAGGCAAATTTCACCGATTCACGCTGGAAAGAGATCTGCGGTATTTTTTCCGCAACGAGCGAACCTAGTGCGGACACGTTCGTCTAAACCTGTGAACAAACGATTCGACGGTTGGTGTGTTTCCAACGGCTATTGAAGGAATTGATTCCCATGTCACGCCGCAATTTCAATCTGCTTTTAGGTTCATCGGGCGAACCATTGCGCTGCGAATCGCGATTTCTATTCTTATCGCGAGAACCAAGTTTGCTTTGATTCCGCGTCAGAAGCTCGAAAAGACCTTCGGCCTGGAGTCCACGCGACCTCGGGCTTTTTTCGTGACGCAAGCAGACAACGCTGGACTGGTAGCTGAGACGGCATAGCGGCGGTTTGAAGAACCGCAGACGAGGATTCGAGCGCCTCCCGGTCCACTTATGAGCGTTAGCAAGTGAAACGTGCATCGCCAATCGCATAGGCCTGTTCGACTTCGGGTGAGGTCACCGGTCTTTCAAGCCGGTCAGGTAGGGTTCGACTCCCACATTGAATCTCCTAAGTCTAAAAGCCAGCAGGCTCCGCTGTGGACATCGAAAAGAGGTTGCGAGATCCGATCGAGCGGAAAGGGCAGGTCATGACTCCCGTGTTTCTTATAGTGCTTGATTGCGTACTAAGTTGTCGATGGATTCCCTGGCAGTTAGTTTAGGGGTACTGCCTCATTTGAATTTGCTACCAATGAGAACGTTCCGTGATCGAAAAAATGCCTAAGGTCAGCAACCCGTTGACCATTATTGCCATCTTTGCCGGCCTAGCCGAAGTCGCCATGACTGTTACTGTGGGGCTTCTCGATGGATGGAACCAAACGATTTTTATGTGGTTTACAGCTGCGTTTCCCATCGGGATCGCTATTGGCTTCTTCGCTGTCCTGATACGCAAGCCGGCATTGCTGTACGCCCCCAGCGACTGGCAGGACGAAAGTAACGCGTTTCGGTCCTACCACAATGAGACCAAATTGGTTACTGACGTTCAGGAACTGGTTTTGACGATGTCCGATCGATTGAATCAGTCTACTGAAACGATCTCGCCAGAGGAAATCTCTCAACTTCGTAAAGACGCTGATGAAGCACTTGTTCAGCTTGCTGAACTGAAAAAGCGAACCCCGTTACCAATGAACGAACTGCAGGAAAAAATACTGGAAGTGTTTCACCAGAATCCCGAGCAAAAATCCACAATGCGAATTAATCAGCAATTGCAACAAAATGGCCACTACGTGTCGCTACCAATTTTAAATCGCGAGCTAAACAGGATGCGTGTGACAAGGTTACTAGGGGGAATCGCGAATGAGGAAAACCCGATATTCTGGGTTAATAGTTGAACCTCTCCGCCTACCGACGGGTCATTCTTCCCAGACCCTCAAAGCGATGCTTTTCTGATGCGATGCATCAAATCATGCATCACTTTTTTCGAGCCTCGCCAAAACCCTCGAAATAAAGGTGCGAATGGCGATCTGTTCGACTCCCACACGGGTCACTAGATCGGAAGTCATCCGGAAGGATGAGGACACTGTTTTGAAAACAGCTGACGGCTTGCGTCGTTTGTGGGTTCGAGTCCCACGGCTTCCGCTTGAAACTTTGGCTCGGTAGGCAACTGGCAGACCACCTTCGCTTAGAACGAGGGATGCTGTGGGTTCGAATCCCACTCGAGCTACTAACAAACGGCTCAGTGGCAATTGGTTGACCGCTCGAACTTAAAATTCGGGGACGCTGCGGGTTCGAATCCCGTCTGGGCCACTGCTGCGGTGATGTTAGTCGGAGATCAGGTACGCAAATGGGAAAAGCGGCCACGGTGAGAACGTGGTAAATTTGTGGGTTCGATGCCTACTCTGATCACTGTTGCATCTAGACTGGAAGGTAGTCGAATACGGATTGTCGGGCCGGTTTGCTAAACCGTGCGGCCACAATGGCCATGTGGGTTCGAATCCCATGCCTTCCGCTCCTTTTAGATCTTTTCCTGCGGATTCTTCTCGATTTCGTCGTGAAATGCCTTACCCGACTGGAAAGTCGGCAGGTATTGACGCAAATTAGTGGGTGAACCCCTTGCCGGTTTTCAATCGGCTAACCCCTGCTTCGCCCCAGTCTACGAGGACTCTTCATGATGACCTTCGTGCGTTTTGTTTTTCTATTGGCGTTTCTATTGATCGCTCCGCTTTCTTTCGCTGTCGCAGCGGATGAGGTGAAGAAGCCTAATATTTTGTTCGTCTTGTGTGACGACCTGCGTCCCGACGCGGTCGGCTGCTTAGGTAGCGAGCATGTGAAGACGCCTCACATTGATAAGATCGCCCAGGAAGGCATCCTCTTCAATAACTCGTTTTGCACCACTTCACTGTGCTCGCCGAGCCGAGCGTCGATCTTGACGGGGCTTTATGCTCACGGGCACGGCGTTACGAACAACTTCACAGAGTTCCCGACCGAGATGGCGACGTTCCCGAAGCGACTGCAGGACGCCGGGTATGAAACGGCCTACATCGGCAAGTACCACATGGGAGAAGACAACGACGAGCCTCGCCCCGGTTTCGATTGGTTCGTGACCCATAAAGGTCAGGGAAAGTACTTCGACACGGCTTTCAATGTGAATGGTCAGGGTGCCCAGGTCGTCGAGGGCTACTACACGCACGTCGTCACCGACATGGCGATTGACTGGCTTGCCAAGGATCATGGGGACAAACCTTGGTGCCTGATGGTGGGCCAGAAAGCGCCGCATAGCTTTTACTTTCCAGAACCGAAGTATGAACATGCGTTCGATGATGTCGAAGTTAAGTACCCCAAAACGGCCTTCGACCTGGACGACAATCCGAAGTGGATCAAACAACGCCTTTCTACCTGGCACGGCATTTATGGACCGCTTTTCGATTGGCGTAAGGACTTTCCCGATGACAGCCCGGAAGGTGTCCAAGATTTCGAGAACATGGTGCACGCCTACTGGGGAACGGTACTCAGCATCGACGATAGTATGGGGCGTCTTTATGCCTGGCTGGAAGAATCGGGACAACTCGATAACACGGTCATTGTGTTCATGGGAGACAACGGGCTTCTGGAAGGCGAGCACGGCATGGTCGATAAACGCACGGCCCATGAAATGAGTATTCGTGTTCCCCTTATCGTTCGTTACCCAGAGCTAGGCCAAGGTAAAACGGTCGACCAACAGGTGCTAACCGTCGATATGGCTCCGACTCTGATCGACCTGGCAGGGGCCAAGCCGATCAAGAGTATCCATGGAGACTCTTGGGCGAAATTGGCGACCGTCGGTGACGACGATTGGCGAAAGTCGTGGCTCTACTACTACAACTACGAAAAGCAGTTCCCGTACACGCCGAACGTCAGAGCCCTGCGAACCGATCGCTGGAAATTCATTCGCTATCCACATGGTGACGGGACGCCTGATCGTCATATGGCCGAGTTGTATGACCTGCAATCCGACCCCGGCGAAGGGACCAACCTTGCCGAGAAGCCAGAAAATGCTCAATTGGTCCAGAAGCTTCGTCAAGAATTAACAAAGCAGATGGAGTCGGTCGGGCTGACCTCGGCCACCGACAAGATGCCCATCGACCAAGGCATCGGGTCGGAATTGCCAGATGAAAAGATCCGCTGAGTAACTTCTGACCAAAACTCTGGTAAACTGATGACACTTGAGGACGTGAGACGGCGGAGTCTCGCGTCTGTCGACGGAATCGCATCATTCGCAGCATCGGTTAACTAACACGGAAGGTTTCTGAACTTTGGTTGAGCCAATCGAATTATCTCAATCGACATCCTCGGCGATGCTCAAGCGTACCAAGGTCGCTGCAACGCTCGGTCCTAGCACATCGCGACCGAGCGAGTTAATGAAGCTTGTTCGTGCCGGAGCGGATGCCTTCCTGTTAGACTTGTCGAAAGATGACCCGTCCGTATGGGATGAGCGTCACGAGGCAATTCGTGAAGTCGAAGGGAAAGTTCAGCAGCCAATCACGTTGCTGGTGGACACACCGTGCCGTGAAGGCTCGACTGCCAATGAGACGTGCATTGCCTCCAACCACATTAAATGGATTGCCAATCACGAGGTCGATTATGTTTTGACTTCGGTTCCCCGGGGGGCTCATTCCTTAGCCGAAGTCCGTAAAGTGCTGACGGCGTCTGGTAGCGATGCCTCGGTTATGGCACGCCTCGACCATGCGGGGAACTATCGAGATATCGACAGCATCATTCAATCAGCCGATGGGGTGGTCGTCACGGGAATGGGTTTCTCGGACCTGGAAACCTGGTCGATACCTGTGATGCAAAAAATGGTTGCCCGACAATGCCAAATTGGGGCCAAGCCCTGCCTTGTTGATCGCGGCATTTTGAAGAACATGCTGCAGTCGGAGGAACCCAGCAATAGCGAAGTGTTCGATATTGCGAATGTCGTCTTTGACCATGCCGACGCTATTGTATTGGGTGAAGAGACGGCCTATGGAAGCTATCCGCTCCAGGCTGTTGAAGTTCTCTCGAAGACGGTCATCGCCACCGAGAGCCTGATGGAAATTACCGATCGTCCTATTAAGGTCGGATTTGGTCAGCCGCCCAATACGGCTGCGATGGCCTACTCGATACGGCATATCCTCAAGATGCAGGAAATTGCTGCAGTGGGAGTTTACTCGCACTCGAGCATGACGGCCCGGCTTATCGCCAAGAATTGGATCGACTGCCCGATTCTGGGACTTTCTGATTTACCAACGACCGTTCGCCAGATGGGAGTCTACCATGGCGTGGTCTCCCGACAGATGAAGTCGCCAGGCAGCACGGCTGAAATGCTCGCGACGACGACTTCGATCGCCAAGAAGCTGGGGCTCGTGGTGCCAGGAGATCGAATGATTGTCGTCTCGGAACTACCAATTCGTTCGACCAACAACGCAAACGCGTTTGTGATCGAAACAATTGACTAGCTGAATTCACCGCGGATGTATTGCCGGGTGTACTCTTCTTGTGGATCTTCAAAGAGGTGCTTTGTTTCCTTACGTTCCACCAGGTAGCCGGTGCGGCCGCCTTGGGTGGTGTCGACGTAAAGGAATGCCGTTTGATCGGCGACACGTTGGGCTTGTTGCATGTTGTGAGTCACGATGGCGATCGTGTACTTCTGCTTAAGCTCCTTCATCAGCTCTTCGATTTTGCGGGTTGCGATCGGGTCGAGTGCCGAACAGGGTTCGTCCATCAGAAGGACTTCCGGTTCCACAGCAATTGCCCGGGCAATACACAGACGCTGTTGCTGACCACCTGAAAGGGATAAGCCGCTTTGCTTGAGCTTATCTTTCACTTCGTCCCACAACGCGGCCCCACGCAGAGCATTCTCGACGACTTCGTCGTAGTTACCGCGGTAACCGTTGATGCGAAGCCCGTAGGTGATGTTCTTGTAGATACTCATCGCGAACGGATTGGGCTGCTGAAAGACCATTCCAATGTGGCGGCGAACGGCGACCGGATCGATGGTCTGACCATAAATATCTTGGCCACGAAAATGAACATGCCCTTCGAAGCGGAAACCTCGAATGAGGTCGTTCATGCGATTCAAGCAACGCAGGACGGTGCTCTTACCGCAGCCGGACGGACCGATGAAAGCGGTAATCTGTCCTTGCTTGATCGGAATACGCGTGTCTCGAACTGCTTTGAATGTACCGTAGTACAGTTCCTTCACATCGCAGTCGATGACCGTGTCGTCAGAAGCTTGGTTATCGATCATGTTGTTATCGATCCTATTTCGGCCGTTTATCGTGTCGGTCCGCTCGATGAGAGGCTTTTACCAATCAGATTCGTCACCAGCACCACCAGCACTAAAACTAATGAGGCTGACCAGGCCATTTCTTTCTGGTTGTCTACGAACGAAGAAGAAAAATTGTAAATGAGGACCGCCATCGAGGCAGTTGGCTCAGCAAGTTCAATCGACGTTGGTGACCAGTTGGACATGGACCAATAGTTACTAAACAGTGCGGTAAACAACAAAGGTGCCGTCTCACCCGCCGCACGGGCCACTGCCAGCATAACCCCCGTTATGATCCCCGGCAATGCAGTTGGCAATGTGACAAACCACAATGTCTGAGTTTGCGTAGCTCCCATTCCGATCGAAGCTTCCTTCATCCGGGAAGGAACCATACGAATTGCTTCTTCGGCGGTCAGGATTACTACAGGAAGCATCAGAATGGACAACGCTACCCCCCCTGCATAGGCGGAGAATCCTCCGGTAACCAAAACAACGGCACCATAGGCAAAAACACCGGCCAGGATGGAAGGAAATCCGCTCAAGACTTTGGCACAAAAGCGAACCACACTGGCCGTTCGGCTTTGCGCACCTAGTTCTGCCAGAAAAACCGATGCCATGATTCCAAACGGCACACTAATCAGCGCCGCCAGGACGACCATAATGATTGTCCCGATCAAGGCATTTCCGAACCCGCCCCCTTCCTCAAATGCCGTGGGAGGCAATTCATAAAAGTTGGATAGCGTCAGCTTGGATGCCCCTCGATAGAAGAGCATGAACACCACGGAAACAAGGGGCACCAAGGCAGCGAACGTAAGGACAGAGGTGAATAAGCTGAGAAACATGCTCAGCAAAGTTCGCGGTTTCCGGAGCGACCGTTCCAATTGACGGAGCTCAATTTCGCCCAATGGCGACGATTCATTTTCAGGAGATGCCATTAACGCATTCCTTTCAGGCCAGAGGTTGCCCGTTGCAAGATCAGTGCGCCCAATATATTCACGACCAATGTGATGGCCATCAGGACCATCCCGGCGTACATCAGGACGCCGACCTTCATTTCGTCGCTTCCCGCTTCCGAAAAGTTATTGGCCAGTAGTGCAGCCAACGTATTGGCAGGTGAAAAGATAGAAACATCGACGGTATTCATATTTCCCACGAGCATCGCCAGGGCCATCGTTTCACCCAATGCCCGACCGAACGCCAAAACGATACCACCAAAGATGCCACCGGAAGCAGTTGGCAGTACGACGGATAAAATAGTTTCCCAGCGCGTCGCCCCCAGACCGTAAGAGGCCTCACGCAGTTTTGGCGGAACGGCGACAAGCGCGTCACGGCTGATCGCGGAGATGGTCGGGAGAATCATAATCGCCAACACAAAAGACGCGGTAATCATACCGGGGCCTTGGTAGCGTGTACTAAAGAGGGGAAACCACCCCATATTTTCGTGAAGCCAATTGCATGGTTCACGCAGCATGGGCATCACCACAAAGATTCCCCACAGACCGTAAACCACGCTGGGAATCGCAGCGAGCAATTCCACCAGGTTTTTCAGGGCACCTTCAGACCAAGTCGGCAGCTTGCCCCAGAATCGATGAAATTGAATTCCAAACAGTCTTAAAATTTGAAATACGAAGTTGCCCAGGTAGCCTTCGCTGAGAAACACAGCCACGGCGATTCCGAAAAACGAGCCGATAAATAGGGCCAGAAGCGAGCTATAGAGTGTTCCCCAGATTTCAGGGAGGATTCCGTATTCGGACGTGTTCGGGTCCCAAGTACGGCCGGTGAGAAAGTCCGTCCCATACTCTTGAACGGCTGGGCTCGCCTTCCAGCTAATCTCGAAGACGATGTAAGCCATGACGATAATCGTCAGCCAGGCAAAAGACGAACAGGCAAATCGAAAAACTCGATCGATACCTCGCTCGACAGCCGTCGGAGGTCGAGAGATCGGCGACCTTGTTGGATGATCCATAGATGTCGCAGCATGTTGTTGGTTGAAAGAAACGGGCTTGGTGAGTTACTCACCAAGCCCGGGCAAATATTCTACTTTGCGGTGATGTTATCCAACGCGGCCGTAACCTTGCTGGTAACTGTCTCTGGAAGAGGAATATATCCGAGTTCCTCACTCGATTCTTGTCCTGTCGTCAGACAATATTTGATCATTTCCTTGAACGCTTCCATCTTCTTTGGGTCGTCGTACGTCTTGTAGGCAATGATCCAGGTATAAGTAACGATCGGCCACGAATCCTCCCCTTCCGGGTCCGGTAGAAACGCGATCAACGAAGGTGGAAACTCAACGGCTGAGAGAGCAGCTTGAGCCGATTCAATCGTCGGCTTGATGAACTTGCCGGACTTGTTTTCCAGCGAAGCCATTGAGAGGCCCGTCTTTTCGGCAAAGCCATATTCGACGTAGCCCAGCGAACCGGGCGTCTGATTTAGCGAAGTGGTGACCCCTTCGTTACCCTTGCTCTTGGTACCAACGGGCCAGTTTGGGGCCTTATTAACGCCAACATCACTGTTGAACTTCTCGCTGATCGCGGCCAAGTGCTTGGTGAAGACGTAGGTCGTACCGCTAGAGTCCGATCGAACAATGACGTTAATATCTTGGTCAGGCAGTTCCACGCCTTCGTTGGTGGCGGCGATCTTAGGATCGTTCCACTTCGTGATTTCTTTGAGGAAGATACCAGCATACGCTTCTCGTGAAAGCTTCAATTCGTCAACACCTTCTAAGTTGTAGGCGATCACGATTGCACCAGCGGTCATCGGAAGTAACTGAACGCCGCGTTCGACCTTGGCCATTTCCTCTTCACTCATCGCAGAATCGCTGGCACCGAAATCGACAGTACCATCGATTACGGAACTTACACCAGAACCACTGCCCACCGATTGATAATCGATTTGAACGTCGTCGTGTTCGTTGGAATAGGACTTGAACCATGCTCCATATAAAAGAGCTGGGAAGCTTGCCCCGGCCCCCTGAAGCTTAACTGCGTCGGGATTGCTCCCACCGCTACAGCCCACCGTGGCAACCATCATGGCAGCCAGTGCGACATACGAGCCCAAGATTGATAGAGTGTTTGGCATACTTGGTCGTTTCCCCACTAAAGGATTACCAGGATGTTATTCAAGATCGTGATAAGAGACTTGCCGAGCCCTTGCAATTCACCCCCATTGGCGGGGAGACTTTTAACTCGACATGCCTCCGGCGAATTGCTTTTTTGAGCCCCTCAGTTTTTTTAAGAGAGATCCCCAAAGCATCCGCAAATTCACCCGTCAGACACAAAATCTAAGTGGTGTACTCAAGCATCACAACCCGCTACGAGAGATGCTCGCAAAATCTTAACATTGACCTTAACATTTAAGGCCTTTAAGTGATATCGCCGGTCGAATTCTGCACTGCTAACCCCTTGTCTTGAGCAGGGTCCTTGCAATCATCAGCCACTACCTTGATTTTCGTTTGTTGGTTTTCGTCCCTTCATCTTTACAAACTGCCCAGCGAGATTGCAGGAAAAAGCTTGGCATTGAACTTGCTCTTTTTACTACCGATTACCTATTTCGAAGTAAAAGGAGGGACCATAAGTGAATACGGCACAGATTCAACGTCCGGTAGTACTGGTAACTGGAAGCGGGGGACTTATCGGGTCGCGAATTGTTCCGGAACTGCGGAAGTCATACACGGTTGTGGGCATGGATTTGCATCCTCCTGAGCAGAAAGCGGCGGACGTCGATCATTGGATTCAAGTCGACTTGATCGAAGATGAGAGCGTTGCCGAGGCATTATCCGAACTTCGAGCTAATCATGGCGATCATTTGGCCAGTGTTGTTCATTTAGCGGCCTATTACGACTTTAGCGGGAAAGAAAGTCCTCTCTACGATGAGCTTACAATCCAAGGAACACGGCGGTTAATCCAAAATTTGCACCCCATGCATGTCGAGCAATTCCAGTTCACCAGCAGCTTGCTTGTGATGAAGTCGGTCGCGGTGGGGCAGTGCTTGACGGAGCAATCCCCCACCGCGGCGGAATGGGCCTATCCTCAGTCGAAATTGGCCACCGAGAAACTGCTACGTGAGGAACATGGCGACATTCCGGTTCTCATCCTCAGAATCGCAGGCGTTTACGATGATGCGGGGCATTCGTTGCCTATCTCGAATCAGATCCAGCGCATTTATGAAAAACAGATGGAGAGCTATTTTTTTCCTGGGGACGAAAACTGCGGCCAATCATTTATCCACTTGGATGACCTCACCCAGAGCATCGTGGCTGCCGTAGATCGACGTAATCAGCTACCAAACTTCAAGACTTTGCTGATCGGCGAAGAAGATGTCATGAGCTACGAACAGCTGCAGGACGCCATTGGCCAGCACCTCCATGGCAAAGATTGGCCCACCATACGAATTCCTGCCACGATGGCCAAAGCAGGCGCTTGGATCAAGCAAAAAATGGCCTCGTGTGAAGAGGAAGAACCCTTCATTAAACCTTGGATGGTCGATCTGGCCGATCAGAATTACCCAATTAATGCGACCGAAGCAAAACAATGCCTAGGATGGACGCCCAACCATTCTCTTCGCGAAACATTGCCAAGAATTTTGGAGCGGCTCAAGGAAAATCCGATTGAATTCTATCAGGTCAACCACTTGGGTTCGTTGGAACCAAGTGAGCCCAAGGGGATGAACTCATGAACTCCCCTCTTCCCAATACCGTGATACAAGGTTCAATGGATCACGCCCCCGTAAGTCCGTGGTCTTATAATCCGTCGGCCTGGTCCCAACGGGTTCCCGTTTGTGTATTGGCATTTCTGGCCGCGTTAATTGCTTCGCACTTAGCCGCATTTCAATGGGGATTGATCAGTTACGTCTGGGACCCTGTATTTGGTGAGCAAAGTGCCAAGGTGATCGGCTCAGAGATCGCCAAGAAAATGGATCGTTGGGTAGGCGTACCCGATGCGGCACTGGGTGCGATTGCGTATCTGGGAGATGCCATCTTTGGCTTGGCCGGTTCTACGCGACGCTGGTACGAGCGTCCTTGGATTGTCATCTTGTTTGGCATCGATGTCATTCCTCTGGGCGTTGTCAGCGTCATTCTTGTCATGCTGCAGACATTCGTCCTTGGACAGTGGTGCTTTCTCTGCCTGGTTACGGCGGCAATTTCACTGGGGCTGATCTACCTGGCATATGATGAAGTCTATTCCTCGCTTCTTTTCCTTTGGAAAGTGTGGCGACGCAGCCGACGCGTTGGCACCTTGTGGATGGCCCTTTGTGGTTATCCGACCGAGGAAAGTGGCCGAGTTATCGAAGAAATGACATTGCCGTTAGCTGAAAGAAATGGTGAATAACAATGTGGGCCCGAGTCGTTGAATTCATGCTTGGCTGCTGGTTACTGTGCAGCCCATTTATCTTCCGAGCGAATGACCGAGCAGGCGTCGATTCGCTGGTCGATTTTGGATTGGGCGGGTTGGTCATCCTGCTTGCCACATTGGCATTTTGGGAACCAACTCGTTATGCCCACTTGGTAACACTTGTAGGATCGCTATTTATGATCCTGGTCCCTCGGTTTACCCTATCTCCCGAGATCCCCCCAGCGGGGCAGAATTTTATGATGGTCGGACTACTACTGTTGATGTTTGCGATGGTGCCTAATCAGGCATTTACGACACCGAGAGCGTGGCAAAGCAGTCTGGAGAGATGATTACCGCGTGATAGGTCGTTAAGCGATCAATGCCCACCCAGTCTTAAGACCTTAGTTCATAAAGAAAGCCATCCGCAATGGATGGCCGATCGGGGTTCTAGAAGCTGAACTAGCTGGCGGCTACTGCTTTAAGAAACGTGTTCATATTGATTGTGTTGAGCAGGAGCCCCACTTGTTTCATTTCGGCCAATTGCTTGCGACGAGCCCGCTCTTTAGTACTCCAAGAGCGTCGTACTTCGCGACATGCTTCGGCGAGCGAGCGATTGGTAAGACGTTGTTCTTCGGTCGATGGCGATTCAGGGCAGACTAGCGAGCTCATATGTCTAAACTCCGTTTTGAAGAAAGCGATGTGGTTTTCCCAGAGAATTGCAATTGCCGTACCAATTGGACGTAATTATCTCAGAAATTGCTCGCCAATCTGGTTAAAGGCATGACCTTTGCGGCTCGTTAGATAATGAAATAAGCGTGATTCTCACGTATTATTCCGCTAAAATTCGGTAGGAGGGTAATCCATGTCCAGACACTGCATCGTCGCGATTTACGACGACTTTACGGCAGCTCAAGAGGCCGTCAACAAGCTCGATGAGAGCAAGTTTCCTTCGGAGCAAGTCTCGTTGGTGGCAAACAGCGTTCATCAAGATCTTTCGTCGACCAACAACCTCCAATATGGGGACGAGTCGGATAAAGACGCCGTTCTCGGCGCTGGCGTGGGTGGTTTGCTAGGTTTCTTTATGGCAGCCCCACTTCTGACGATCCCAGGCTTTGGACTGATGTTGATTGCAGGCCCAATTACCGTGGGGCTCACCGGTGCAATCGTGGGTGGGTTTCTGGGTTCCATGATCGGCTGGGGGGTCCACGAAGACCACGTCTCCCAGTACGAGGATGAAGTGCGTCAGGGGGCTTTCCTCGTCGTTGCCAATGGTGATCCGTTCGAGGTCGACTTTGCGAAACAACTGCTTGATCAAACGGATGCGAGATCTATCGTATCGCACGTTCGAGAAAGTGCTGATAGCGTCGAGCCGTGATGCTATAGCGCATTAAAAAAGCCGGTGAATATCACCGGCTCCTTAAATCTCTTTACATCGTGCGATCAGGCTTCAATCAGCATTCGCGATGGTTCCTCGATTGCATCTTTGATGCGTCGTAGGAAAGTGACTGCCTCGCGACCATCCACAATCCGGTGATCGTAAGTTAACGCCAAGTACATCATTGGGCGAATCACAACCTGACCATTCACGGCCACCGGGCGTTCTTCAATCGCATGCATACCGAGCACACCACTTTGAGGTGGATTGACGATCGGTGTCGAGAGCATCGATCCGTACACACCACCATTGCTGATAGTGAAGGTACCGCCCGATAGCTCTTGCGGCTTCAACTGGTTGCTTTTGGCACGACCTGCGAATTCTTGGATCGACTGTTCGATCTCAGCAAAGCTCATTCGTTCCGCGAACTTAAGCACTGGAACCACCAAGCCCTTACCCGATCCAACGGCGATACCGATATGGAAGTAATTGCGATAGACGATATTAGTCTCGTCGCGAATTTCGGCATTCAGTTCCGGGTGCGCTTTCAAGGCGTCGATCAACGCTTTGGTGAAGAACGACATGAAGCCGAGCTTGACGCCGTAGCGTTTCTGGAAAGACTCGCCATGACGTTTTCGCAAATCCATCACGTACGACATATCAACCTGGTTGAATGTCGTCAGCAGAGCTGCTTTCTGCTGGGCTTCGACCAGCTTTGTAGCGATACGGCGACGAATGAGGCTCATCGGAATGACCTCTTCCATCTCCGACTCATTTCGATTACCAACATCGGAACTGGGGCGGCTGGAGATCGAGTTAACGTATTTCTCGACGTCCTCGCGGCGAACAGTCTTGCCCGCTGGCGAAACGTCCGAAGCCGAGAGGCCGTGTTTCAGCAGTTCTCGACGTCCTGACGGTGTCGCTTGGCTATCTTCATCGCTCGACGAGGACTTCGCGTTACCGTCTTTTGGAGAATCTGTCGGGGCTTCGGCCTTTGGCTGCGCGGCTTTCTTTTCTTTCTTGGCCGACTTTGCAGCTGGTTTGCCGGAACCTTTTTCAAAGAGCGCGATCACTTCGCCAACCGAAACGATCTCGCCCTCTTGTTTCAAAATCTTCTGGAGCGTGCAATCGGCCGGAGCAGCGAGATCCATGGAAGCCTTATCGGTTTCCAATTCGACAACGTCTTCGTCTTCTGAAACGTTGTCCCCTTCGCTCTTCAGCCACTTTAGGATCTGCACTTCCTGAATCGACTCGCCCGATTCAGGTACTTTCAATTCGATGGTCATCTTCCGCAGCTGTCCTTTCTAGGTATCGTTAAAGGCTCGTTCGAGTAGTTGTTGCTGCTCGAATTCATGAGCCGCTTTGGATCCGGTTGCCGGGCTGGAAGATGTTTCCCGGGCGATGACCGAAAGAGGGAATCGCTCGAACATACGATGCCCGTATCGTAGTTTCCAGTAAGGCCACACGCCCATATTGTCAGGTTCTTCCTGGACCCAATACAAGGGGACGCCGTCTTCATATTGATCGAGGACAGCCTGAACCGTGTGATTCTTCAGCGGATAAGGTTGCTCAACGCGAATAATCGCTACATCGTGACGTTGATGTTCTTCGCGATAGTGAGCCAGATCGTAGTAGACCTTGCCGCTACACATAATCACTCGCGACGTCTTTTCGGGGTTCTCGCGGTTGTCTTTGATGATCCGCTCGAACTTGTTGCTGGCCAGTTCCTCAAGCGAAGATACGGCCGCCGGATGACGCAATAGACTCTTAGGGGTAAACAAGATTAACGGCTTCTTCCACGATCGCTTCATTTGTCGGCGAAGAACGTGGAAGTACTGGGCTGGCGTAGTCGGAATGGCAACTTGAATGTTATCTTCCGCGGCCAACCATAGAAAACGTTCCAAGCGGGCACTTGAGTGCTCTGGCCCCTGGCCTTCGTAGCCGTGCGGCAACAGTAGCACGAGACCACTCAAACGACGCCACTTGTCTTCCGCACTGGCCATGAACTGGTCGATGATAACCTGGGCGGCATTACTAAAGTCGCCGAACTGTGCTTCCCAGGCCACCAGGGCCGTGGGATAGTCCAAGCTATACCCGAAGTCGAAGCCCAATACGCCAGCTTCGCTGAGCGGGCTGTTGACGATCTCGACGGGGGCCTGCTTGGGCGACAGATTCGAGAAGATGTTGTGTTCGTGGCCGTCGTTGGTATCGTGCAACACCGAATGGCGTTGATTAAATGTACCACGCTGACAGTCCTGGCCGGAAAGCCGAATGCGATGCCCTTCCATCGAAAGAGTCGCAAATGCCAAAGCTTCCGCAGAAGACCAGTCCAACAAACGTTCGCCGTTGGCCATCTCTTTGCGTTGTTCAGCGATCCGGCTTAGCTTGCGGTTGCGGTGAAAGTCCTCCGGCACAGTAGCCAACATCCGTAGAATCTCAGCCGAGCGATCGACCGGAATCTGCGTCTCGGGGCACTCGTCGGCTGGATCATGCTCTGGGTCTTCCGCCGTGGGCTCTAGGCCGCCGTCGAATTCTTCCCAGACACCTTCAGGACGACGCAAGGAACGTTCCTTCATCTCTTGGGCGATGTCATATTCGCCCTTGAGGAACTCCTGGTACTTGTCCGACATCTCGTTGGCTTCTTCGACCGAAATCCGATCTTGCTCAACCAGTCGATCAAGGTAGCTTTCACGAATGGGCGCTTGCTTGTCGATCGCCTTGTACATCATCGGCTGGGTGAAGCTAGGTTCGTCCGCTTCGTTATGACCAAGACGTCGGTAGCAAACCAAGTCGATAATGACATCACGCTGGAACTTCTCACGGAAGTCCATCGCCATCGAAACCACATCAGCCACGGCTTCGGGGTCGTCGGCATTGACGTGGAAAATGGGAATCTGCAGCATGCAAGCGATGTCGGTACAGTACCGTGTGCTGCGCGATTGATCGACGGAAGTCGTGAAGCCGATCTGATTATTGACAATAATATGGACCGTTCCACCGACCTTGTAACCATCTAACTGGCTCAAGTTAAGCGTTTCCTGGACGATCCCTTCGCCGATAAAGGCCGCGTCGCCGTGAATCAGCACGGCCATCCCTTTGCGGCGATTGATATCCCCGGTTCGGTCTTGTTTCGCTCGCAGACGTCCCAGCACCACCGTGTTGATAAACTCTAAGTGGCTCGGATTGAACGAGAGAGACAGATGGACTTCAGCTCCGGAAGTCGTCACTTTATCGACGCTATTGCCCAGGTGATATTTGACGTCGCCACCACCAATGAACTGGTGGAAATCGACATCGTTGAACTGAGCAAACAGTTCTCGCGGGGGTTGCCCGATGATGTTCGTGAGCACGTTCAAGCGGCCCCGGTGGGGCATCCCCAGCACCACTTCCCGAACGTTGTTGGAAGCCGCTCGGTCCACCAACAAGTCGAGCATCGGAATGAGCATTTCCGAGCCAAACAGCGAGAACGTCTTGGCCCCGACGTACTTTTTACGAACGAATTCCTCGAAAACGGTCGCTTCGGTCAGACGCTGCAAGATTAACTTCTGAACGGTGTTGGGCAGCTCTTTGATGTGCGATTGCCGCTCGATGCGATCAATCAGCCACTGCTGGACGTTCAGTTCGTCGATGTGAGTGAACTGATAACCGATGTGATTGCAATACAGGCCATCCAACCGCTGAACGAGTTCTCGCAACGGAATCTGGTCGATTTGCTCTCCGCACGTATAGTAGACTCGTTCATCGAGATCCGACTTCGTCAGACCGAATGATTCGAGGGAAAGAGGCGTTCGTACCTGCTTATTAAGCTTGAGCGGATCGAGCTGGGCGTTGTAGTGCCCACGCGTGCGATAGCCGGTTACCAGCTGGTCGGCGCGATATTGCACCTTTTGGAGCTTGATGTTGCCTCCGACTCCACTAACCGGGCCTCCGGAATCTCCCCCGGATTCGCGGAAAATGCTGCGAGGCTGAAACGAAGGTGCACGGCCTCCCAACTCATTGGCAGATATTCCATTCTCTGCCGCCTGCTTGTCGAAGAAGTCCCGCCAGTTTTCGGGGACACCGTTCGGGTCGTCCTGATACTTTGACAGCAATTGCTCGACATAACTAGCGTTGTAGCACGCTAGGTCGAGCTCTTCTGCCGACTCCGCTTGGGACTGCCTTGGGGAACTATCTGAGATCATTTTTCGCGATGCCTCTTGAACTTCTAGTTTTACGCGATTCTTCCACGGAGCATAGGTAGCCTAAGGTCTGCACACCCTGACAATTCAAAGATTTTCGCATCTTTTAGGATTCGAAAATGCTTATATCGAACCATGCCTGTTCCTGCCGGTTTCGGGACATGCAAAAGCTTGGCTTGAGCTGAAAGGTCCTGCCAGAAGTTGCCATGGAGGGATTCATCTTGGGGTACCCCGCATCCTTTATCGGGGAGCCTGACCGCTATGTGATGAAAGGAGGGACCTAATTAGTATTCGAGAATGCGAAATCCATCTATTAGGATTTCTGCCGCAATAAAAACGCATTAGCGTACAACGTGCCAACCTAATCGTCTATTTCAAATTTACCGGTTGGGTAAATTTTGCTCAAAATGAAGATTGCGATGGCTATTTTATGTACCTTGAAAGGCAACTCACAGGAGTTTTTCGACCAGTTCGATGGGAAGTCGAAAGCACTACACCACTTGTTTCGGCTTATCGTCGTAAACTGTATCGCAATTCTAACACCTTGCAACGAGAGTCAACGCTGGATGCATACTCTTAAAAGAGCAAAGTGTTGACCGGACTGACACGGTCGTAGCTGGGGTTAAATCTAGTCCTGTCGTACGGAAAGCGGGAAGTCTTGGATTTAATGTTTTTTACTTGCCGAATTTGAGGCAATGGACTAAAAACAAGAGAATATCGCGGGATAGTCGATGCGAATCGCGTTCCACCCATTTGAAGTAATATAACAAGCGTAATGACGATGGCCAAGAAGACTGCACGAACTGCTGTCCGCATGAAAGATGTCGCTGAAGTGGCAGGCGTTTCGCGCATGGCCGCTTCGGCTGTGCTGATGGGGACCGGCAACGGACGAATTCGTGTTTCGGAAGAAACCGCCGAAGTCATCCGAAAAGCAGCCGTAGATTTGGGGTATCGACCCAATATCGCTGCTCAGCAGTTGGCCGGCAAAAAAAGCAACGTGGTCGCACTGGTCGTTCGGGAAACTCGTAACTTCTTAACGCAAAAAGTCACAGCCGAACTGCAACGCGAAGCGGAAGAGCTAGGGCTTCGCCTGCTATCGGTGGGGTCGTACCCCAAACTAGACGGGCTGAAACGGGTCGTTCAAGACCTCGACGCCGGTTGGGTCGACGGCGTCATGTACCTCGCCTACGAAAATGAAGAGCAGTGGGACGAAGTTGGTAAGCTATTCGAGTCTCGGCAAAACGTGCTTACGGTCCTCGAGAATCCTGGGGGGAAAGGAACTTGCCGCGTGATTAGCGATGTGCGTAGCGGCGCCATGGAAACGATCGATCACCTAGTCTCAACAGGCCGTAAGAAGGTCGCTCTGCTCACGGAGCAACGCAAATCGCCATCGATTCTCGATCGGATCGTTGGTTATCGAGAGGCACTTGCCAAGCATGACAAGGAACTATGCGAAGACCAGATTGTCGTCGATACGCAGGGGTGGCTGGTCAACGATCCGACGACCTATCCTCGATTCGACAAGATTTGTCGTCACTTAGTCGAAGACATCGGCGCGGATGCGATTCTATGTGATACCGACTTCAATTCGGTCGCTGTATGCCGGTCATTACGTCGTCTTGACCTTTCTGTCCCTGATAAGGTAGCTGTCATCGGTTGGCATGACCTTCAATTTTCCTCGTTGCTTGATCCACCTTTGACCACAGTTGCTCACGATTTGCCTGCCCTGCTCAAGGCGGCCGTGAGTGTTATTCAATCGGAAAGCGATGAAAAGCCATCTGAGATCCTCGTTCCGACCAAGCTAAGAATTCGCCATACTTCCTGACGTCAACGCTTCAAGTTGTTGGACACTTGGTTAATCGGTGGAAACGGCAGCAGCTTCTCGCCAGAGGAGGAAGTAAGTTCCGTGGTCGCTAGTGCCTGTTTCAAGCTTCTTCCAACCGCGGCGACGATAAAATTGGATCGCTCGATGGTTGGTTGCCAGGCACTTGAGTTTCCAGGGGAACGACAACCACGGGGCAAGTGATTCAAGCAATTGGGTACCAACCCCCTGCCCTTGATAGTCAGGATCCACAAACAAACAGTGGATAAAAGATTCTGGCTCCCAAACGGAAACTGCTCCGATCAGTTGGTCTGATTCTGAGACCGCCACAAATACGCGTTCCCCCTCACTTGTCTTCGCAAAGTCTGACTCTTTGTCTGAACCTGGGGGAAGCCAGTCTGCGCTACGGACGAAACGCTCGAATAGCGTTTGTAGTTTGTTCAAATCTGATGGCTGGGACGGGCGAATGGTGACCATACCTTCCCAGAGACCGAAGCTTCTGACTAGGTTCGGTCGTCCTTCGTCAAGATTTGGAACTAAGCCTTCTTAGTCGCAAAGCAATTGGTTATGTCCTCCAGAATCAGGTAAAGGCACGGCACCAATACCAGAATGATGCCGGTCGCAAAGAGGATCCCGAAGCCCAGCGAGATGGCCATAGGTATGATGTATTGCGCCTGCAGGGAAGTCTCGAAAATTAGTGGCACAAGGCCGCCGAACGTAGTCGCCGTCGTGAGCATAATGGGGCGAAACCGCCTAAGACCAGCCTGGGAAATCGCATCGAAAGCAGAACCGTCTCCTCGGTAGCGATTCGCGTAGTCAATCATGATCAGAGAGTCATTGATCACCACGCCGGATAACGCGATCACTCCCATCAGGCTCACAAGCGAGATGTCGTAGCCCAGCAAAATGTGCCCGACAATTGCTCCCACGATACCAAACGGGATCGCCACCAGAACGATCAGCGGCTGCAAGTAGCCGCGGAAAGCGATCGCTAACAAAGCATAGATCACCCCTAACGCGAGCCCAAACGATCCCCATAACGAGGCCGTTGCCCGCCGCATTTCAGCGTCGCTTCCCTCAAAGGTCCATGTCAGGCCGGGGTAGTCTTCCCGCAGGTTGGGAAGTTCCTCATTTTTCAACGCAGTAATTACCTGGGTAATCGCCCGCTTTGGCTCAATATCCATCGAAACATTGATCACGCGACGACCATCACGGCGGTTAATCGAAGTGAATGCCTGGTTTCGCTCGACGTCCGCTACGTCTAAGAGAGGAACCTCGGCACCCCTGGGCGTTCTTATGACTAAGTCTTCCAGGTGATGAACATCCTCGCGCTGATGTTCGGGAAGTTTTACGCGAACTTCGATCTCGTTGGTCCCCCGCAAGAGACGCAGCGCGAGCGAACCAAAGAAGGCTCCACGAAGTTGATCACCGAGTTCCTCGTCGGTCAAACCCAATGCTCGTCCTTCAGGCCGAAGCTTAAAGTCAAACTGCGATTTACCCTTGTTGTAGTTGTCGCTTACATCGCGTGCATTGGAGAACTTTTCGGCACGTGCGACAAATGCCTCGGACGCTTTGCCCAAGACCTCTACATCGCTGTGGCTGAGGTCGACGCTCACATCCTGGCGGTGACCACCGGGGCCACTTTCAGCTTCAAAGGTTACCTGCGACACGCCGGGCAAATCGCCGATGGCGTCGCGCCACAGCTCTATCACTTCATCGGCGGTCATATCGCGTTCATCGGGTGGCTTCATGACAATTTCGACATCGATGAAACTCTGGCCCCGCACGTTTGTCTTGATGCCTTCGGCAACCTCGTGGAGGTTATGCTCTTCGAACATCCGAGTACTAGCTTTGGTGACAATTTCCGCGATTTCAGCGGCCTGATCTTGAGTCGTTCCGACCGGCATGCGAATGCCGGCCTCGATCTCATCGGCAGAGACCGCCGGCATCAAGATCATTCCCATATGAGCACTTGTAGCGTAGCCGCCAACTACCAGGAAAAGTCCGATCGCAACGCTCGCGGTGACATACCGAAACCGCAAACAAATGTTCAGAATCGGACCGTAGATCATCTCGACAAATCGCTGAAATCCACGCAAAAAGGACTGTTGGCAGCCGTGTAGCCAGGCACCCAGTCCCCCCTTCTTTCGGCCTGCCGCGCGAGCGTGTGCCAAGTGGGCAGGCAGAATAAACAGCGATTCGAATAGAGACAGAGTAAGGACGACAATCACCACTACGGGCAACGGTCCCCAGAACTTGCCTGTTTCCCCTGGGATAAACATCAGCGGAACAAACGCCACGATGTTGGTCAAAATACTGAAGATCACTGGCCCCGAAACTTCGCGGGTACCCATGATCGCTGCTGTTAGGTAGTTGCTCTCTTCTTGTCGCTTTTCGTAGACGTTTTCGCCTACCACCACGGCATCATCCACCACGATGCCCAGTACCACCAAGAAACCGAATAGCGAGATCATGTTGATACTGACGTCCACCGCCGGCAGGAAAAGAATTCCACCGATGAAGGACACGACCATTCCCATCATCACCCAAAACGCCAGACGAACTTCCAGGAATAAGGCCAAAATGACCAGCACGATCACAACCGCTAGGACGGCGTTCTCCATCACAAGATAAAGGCGGCGTCGGAATTCCTCGGCATTGTTTCGATCGATCCGCCACTGGACGCCCGGTGGCAGAACGCTTTCAAACGCCTTCATCGACTCTTCAACCGCATTGGCGATGTCGATGGGCGACTGTGATCCGACGCGAAAGATATCGATTTCAACCGAAGGGGATTGGCTGAACTGCGAATGAAATCCCACCTCATCGAATCCATCACGAATCGTGGCAATGTCTTCGAGACGAACGACCGAACCACCTCGATTGGAAACGACTTCAATATCGGCGAATTCTTCGGCCCATTGTTTTCGGGCTTTCACTCTCAGCAGAATTTCACCGGCACTGGTGGCTACAGAGCCTGCGGCAACGTCCGAACTAGAAACGCGAATCGTATCAGCCACATCGGACAACGTCAGGCCATACTCTCGCAACCGTTCCCGTGGAATTTCGATATGCGTGACGTATTCTGGTACACGTCTTAGCTCTACCTGCGTAATATCAGGATGAGCCTGCAATTGGTCGCGAAGTTGTTCGGCCAGCTTTCGCAAGGTCCATACGTCGACGGGGCCGTATAGCCCGACCTGCATGACTTCTCGCTGTCGCGATTGAAGCCGGACTTCGGGTTGGTCGATTTGATCTGGGAATGTACGAATACGGTTGACGGCCTGATCGATATCCTGAAAGGCCTTCATCCGGTTCTCGCCGGCGACCAACTCGATAAGCACTTCGCCGCGCCCTTCGCGTGCTTCGCTGGTGATCTCGCGAATTCCCTCCACTCCGCGAACGGCCTCTTCGATCGGTCGTAAGATCCCCTGCTCAACCTCTTCGGGGGCCGCTCCGGGGTAGCCGATATAGACTTCCACGATGTCGAGTTGAAATTGAGGAAATACCTCCTTTTGCATCACCATCGCCGTCCAGATGCCGCCGACCAACAAGATCATCATGAGCAAGTTAGCAGCAATCGAATTCCGAGCCATCCAAGCGATGGCACCACCTTGTGGGGCTTCCTTTTCTTCAGATTCGCTAGGTTCGCTCACTCTTGGGACTCCTCGCTTTGAGGTTCCGGCGACGCATCCATCTTTTTCAGCCCGATTCCCGTGGCTACGGTGGCGAGCGTGGTTGTCACGACCTCGTCTCCCGACTCAAGCCCTTCGTCAATGTAGGCATATTTTGCGTCACGAAAGACGACCGAGGTTTCGCGAATCTCCAACTTGTCATCCTTCATTACCCAGACGGTATCCCGGTTATGGACGAACTCGCGTTTCAGACGGACGACGTTTTCGATCGGACGGCCCTCGATATGCGTTTCAATCAAGGTGTCTAAGATTAACGGCGGGACATCCGACTTCATCGCCAATGGGTCGGCAACCACAATCAAGACACGTGCCAGCCGCGTTTGCTGATCGAGACTTCCTATCATCCGCGCAACCGATGCGTAGCGTTCCACCCCACTGGGCCACGTGTCGGGGTCACGCAATGTAACCAGTGAGCTTCGTCCATCATGTTCAGGAAATTGAATCCACTTCAAACTGCGGACAGGCACCGAAGCCATAATCCAATATTCGTCGACTCCTACAAGCCGTGCCAGGTCCTCGCTAGGAGAAACCTGAGAGCCGACATTGACGGAACGCTCGAGAATTTGCGCGTCGAACGGAGCAGCGATACTTGTTCGCTTAAGATCAAGCCGGGCACGTTCGATGGCCGCTTTGGCCGCATTGACCTCCGCTTGAATCGACTCGTATTGCGGCTCTCGAAGTACTAAAGCACGATTCGCCTCGTCGATGGTTCCTTCGAGTAAGGCCAGCTCTTTTTTCGCCAGCGATTGCCGACCACGCTCAATATCGAGTAAAGCGACCGCTTGTTGCAGTTCGCTTTCACGCATAGAGATCGTGTTCTCGAAGTCCGCAGGGTCAATTTGCAGGAGAAAATCACCCGTCTTGACCATGCCACCGGGAACGAATTTTGGTGACATCGATACTACCTGGCCGTTGACCCGAGGACTTAGTGTAATCTCTTGTGCTGCCTGAACGGTACCAAGTACAACGAGCGTTGGCGCATAAGTCCCCTTTTCAACGGTTACTGTTTCGACGATTGCGGCTGACTTGCGAGTCGCTTCAATCTGCTGGGCTTTGGGTTCGGTCTGATTGATCACCACAATCGTAGCCACAGATACGCCCAGGATCGTAAGACACACGATGGCTGTGGCCAAGAATTGCAGGACTTTCAACTTGATGGACGTGGGCTTAGAGGGTGCGTCATTCATCGATTTCGTTCTCCTCGGGTAGCTCCAAAATGATTGCTGGCGGAGCGTCTTCAATGATTTCGATGGGAACGCCGTCTACATATTCCAAGGGGATATTTGCCAAGGGGTAGGCTTGTTGAGGGTCAAAATCACCTGCGAGGGCCAGGTAGAGTGCGATGCGGTTAAGTATCAAGTTTAGTCTTGCGGACAAAACCGTTCGCTGCAAGCTTTGTTCCTGCTGCATCGAGCTTAAAACATCGAGGTATTCTGTCTCGCCGATTAAATACTGCTCGCGTAGTTGTATCGATGCCTGATGGGCAAGTTTGGCCTGAGCTTCCAGCTTTTCAATTCGCTGACGTTGGTACCGCTCGCGCGTTAACGCGTCCTCAACTTCCTGATAGGCAATTAGCACCGTCTGGGAGAACTCGGTAAAGCGAAGCCGGACCGTCGCCATGTTGCGATTGACCTCAGCACGACGCTCTCCACCATCGATCAGCGGGGCGATCAATTGCCCCGCAACTGAGAGGTACCATTCGCGAAAAAGGTTCTCGGGGCTTTCGGCTGCTGTTGTAATGGATCCGGCCAAGTTCAAGCGGGGATATTGCGCACTGACGGCCGATGCCAAGTCACGATCGGCGGCCCACAGAGCGAGGAATTCGCGACGAATGTCGGGGCGACGATTTAACAACTCGGAAGGTAATCCGGTTTCTGGCAAAGGGGGAAGCATGGGCAACTGAGCTCCCGGCGAGAAGCTTGCCTCTTGCGGTGGCACCCCCTGCAAGACCGCCAAAAGATGCTCCAGCACTTCAATCCGCGAGGTAACGACCACACGCTGCTCGCGAGTCGCTTCGACTAATTGACGTTGTCTTAAGACGTCGGCACTACGAATTTGTCCGAGACCGAAGCGTGCTTCTTGGATTTCTAGCCCAGTCAAGTTGGTCCGAATCTGTTCATCTAATAGTTCTATTTGGGCGTTTGCTTCAATCAAGGCATACCACGTTCGTGCGACATCCGCGGAAAGTGTTAGTGCGACGACATTAAAGTCGGCCTCGGTAGCCGAAGCACGCAGCCACTGGGCATCGACCCGGGAACCGATTTCTCCCCATAGATCGACCTGATAGGAAGCATCCAGCCCCAGAACCCAACGAGCCGTGTTCGGACCATCGGTCCGAACGTTACTCTCGGCCGAGGCGACCCCGTCCACGTCAGGCCACAAGTCTGAAGCCTCGCGACGTGCGACCGATTGAGCCTGAAGAATTCGTTGAAGGGCCCCTTCCAAGTCAAAATTGCCGCGCAAAGCGATATCGACTTGTTGATCGAGTTCTGGATCGTCGAATGTGGTCCACCAGAATTCTCGTAGCGGAGCCTCGCCGCTCTCCGAGAATGGGGGGGGAGCTTGCGTCGGTAACGTGACCGCCGATTCTTTCCCCGCGCAGCCGCTACCTAAAAGCTGCAGCATTATTAGCAGCAACCATCCTGGTAGCCTGCGGGTTGAAAGTAGTCCCTTCATGGGTGGAGATATTAGCTTGCTAACTTAATCCAAGGCAAGATCAAATTGAGACTTGCGCAAAGGCTAGCAGCAAAAAGCTACCTACGTACTGCCAAATCGGTTTTCAGAATGTGATCCCAGGTATTCTGCAAGCGCAATCACTATTGCTTCCACCTTGCTGGGGCCTGCGTTCTAGCCTGTCACTAAGTGATTTGCTGGCTGCTCTGGACTGTGCATCTCCCGCAGATCCGCATCGTAAAGTCGCATCCTGGCCGATTCTAAGTACACGCCAAACTGCCCTGCAGAGAACGTAGAGTCAGCAAGTGATAGGATAATTCGACCATTGACGGAAAACTCGATGTAATGACCAAACGCGATTAAGCAAATATTCGCTTCCCCTGGTGTATCGCTCCGCCAGTTGCCACTTTGCAGCGCTTGGAACTGCATCATATGCTCGCCACTTCCCGGTTCACCGGTATGCCAGGCACGTAGTTGGGCCATTCCCTTGAGCAGGTCCAAGGATAAGTAGTATCCATCGTGCGTCTCGGGGTCGACTCGAAAAATAATTCCACACTTTCCGAGACCGTACAAGTCGATTTTCGCGGAGAATCTGGCAGACTCGATCGAACCGTCAAACACGTAGGCCTGAAATCCCGCTTCGCATCCCAGGTCGAGGTTGTTCCCATCGATCGAACAAAACTGTTGGCCAATGCCTTGCTGAAGTTGGTGGACGCAGCGTGTGTCAATTCGCTCGCCGACAAACTTGTTGAGGCCCTCAAATGTTGTCGTGCGCAACATTCCATCGTCGGTAAGATGGAGTCTTTTCGGGGGTGGCATCAAATTTCTGGCGGTTCGATCGGGCCCCCCGAGCGTGAAGAAATTCCACAGCAGCCATCCTTGGTCGTCGCGGCATACGCGGCCGGCATAGTTTCCTTGGGCGAGAAGTACATTGTCGTAATAACTTCGCCACGGGTTGCCAATCTTGTCGGTGTGCCAGTAGCGAATTTTGGCGTCCTCGCGAATGCTGCCGATCAAGTAGTATTCGTCGTCCAGTTTGAGGAGGTTAGGAACCTCGATATCGTCGTACAGACCTGGATGATGAAGGGACGGACGAGCCTCAAATTTCTCAGGAGCGACTTCTTCCATCACGCCGACGCAACCTCGTCGTACCACTGGCCCTTCTTTCATGCGGGCCCCCATGATGAGCCAGCCACGATCTCCCTCGTGGTAATAGTAAGGGTCTCGAAAGCTGACCCAGCAGCGTCCCTCATCCAAAGAAGACTCGTAGAACTTTGGATCCGCTTCGACGGGAAGGTGACTCTCTGGGTCGTACATCGCATGGCGACAACTCGTGGTCTGCTGTCGAGAAATTTCGCGGGCCTGCATGACCTTGGCCGGATCGCTCGGTCCTCGTTCATCCTTCCAATTCACAGGCAACTTGCGCCAATGAAAGAGGTCGTCACTGACCGCCAGCCCGATTCTTTGGATGTTGCCTTGCTCACGTCGTGAGAGACCGGTGTAGAACATACGCCACCGTCCCGGCTGGTGCGGATCAGGCGAGACGGCCATCGTCCACAACATGAGATCATCCCACGAGCCGGGATCGCCAATGAAGAGGGCATTATTCACACGTCGCCAATCGATTCCGTTTGTGCTGACGGCGTGGGCGATAAAATCGTGATTGGGTAACACCAAGTGAAACAGGTGATATAGTCCATCATGAAAGACGATGTCAACGTCGCCGATTGCCTTTCGGCTGCCTTGGGTTTCCGTATACATGGTGCCGATCTCTCAGAAAAGCATAGTCCTAGAAGCTGGAATTACCGGAATGTTAAGATGCCAGCTACCTTCGCAGCTTACGCGAAACGCCATGCGGCCGCGAGAGCAAAACCTTATGACGCAATAGGCTAGACGAATGACCTTACCTCACGTCCAGCGGTCCTAATCAGCGATGGTGAACTCGTGAAAGTCTTGCCGTGCATCCTGTTCAAACTCTACGACTTTATAATGGAACCCAACTGAAACTCGGCGATCAAGCTCTCAGCGTTTTTAACCAGATTAAAATCTTTTTCGACTCGTGCCCGGCCATTTGCGGCGATTTGACGTCGCAATTCGACGTCTCGATAGAGTGTCTTGATACTCTCAACGATTGACGGTACGTCTCTTGGATTGGGTAGAAGGCCGCAATTATCACCCAGCAGTTCCGGAATCCCTGATAAGTTACTGCCGATGCAGGGAACACCGCTGGCCATAGCTTCCATGAGAACAACCGGGATTCCTTCGCGCTGTCCGCTCTTGGTTAGTACACTCGGAGCGACGAGCGCATCAGCGGTGGATAGATGCTTGACGATCTCATCGCGTGTTCTCGGTCCCCAGAACACGACGTGCTTTTCAATCCCGAGTTCTTTGCATTGCGTTTTCAGCTTTTCCATATCAGGGCCACCTCCAATGAAATGGCACTGCACATCAAACGACATCTCGCGGAGTTGGGCACAAGCCTGCAAGAGATACGTTTGTCCTTTCACCTCGTGCAACGTCCCAATGCAAAGCAGAACCATGGGGCCGCTGCCTAGGTCGAAGCTAGAGGGAGTACTCCGAGGCAAAAACTTAGCCGTATCTACCCCACAGTGAATCACATGTACTTTGGACGAGAATTGCTGCCCGCATTCTTCTAGAATCAGATTCCGGTTGTAGTCGGAGATCCCGATCACCGAGGAAGCATCGGCGACCTTCTCGAATAGCATGTGGCGATCGCAGTGGAGATCTGTCCCATGCGCCGTAAAGCTGTAGGGAATGCCGGTGAGCCGGTGAATGATATAGGCCGAAGCTGCTGGGTGACTACAAAAATGCGCGTGGACGTGCGTGACCTTGCGTCGTTTCATGTCGCGAGCCATCCACACCGATTTGGGAAAGTAAAATATTGCTCCGGCGAGATAGCGAAAGCTTCCAAAGTTGGCTCGAATGAGTGTCAGCCACGTTCCGAGATACGTGCCTGGCATCTTTAGCAGGTAGTGCAAATTCGCTAGTAGGATGGCGATCGACAACCAACCGGTGAAGTGCGCTTGCGCGACAATCGGTACTGCCTCATTATGCATTGTCTCGCATTTTTCCCGGCGGAGTGGATAGACCTCGACCGGAACCCCTGCACGCCGGGCAGCTATTATTTCGTACAGGACGAAAGTTTCCGTTAGTTTTGGAAAACGAGACATGATATAAGCTACCGGCGCATGCGTGACGACGGGTTCTTCGTGCGCTGTCTCTGGTTTCTGGGATGCTGCAGCAATCGCCATAAAGATCTTCTTTCAACCGGTTTGTTCCGTGCCAAGCAAGCGTCCCAACAAAGGAACCCGGGCAACCTCGGGAAACACGTTCGCGACTTCCAGGTCTTCGCGACACAAAAAGGCGTACAGCATGGATGCCGCCACAAGCAGCGCCGGCATCCAAAACGGATTCACAAGAGAACTGCTGACTCCGGCCCACAGGCACCACGTAAGGATCCCGGCCAGAGAGTAGGCTCGGATCAATCGCCAAGCGACAGGGTTCACATCGACGGTCCGAGCAACTGCCACCATACAGGCAATCCCTTGCAATCCAAAACCAATCAAAATTGCCCAGGCACCACCGACGGCCCCGAACTTGGGAACGAACAACAGGTTCATGACGACTGCTCCCGCCAAGCTAATGACATCGACCATGATCAGCGTTCGCAAGCAACTAACAACACGGATTAATCGTAAGTTCATTCCAACGATGGTATTGATGAAGAACCCCAGTGATAGAATCGCCAGGGTCGAGGCAGAGTCTGCGTATTGAGAACCAAACAGCAGTACGCAAAGCTGCTCAGGCATCAGAAAGCACGCCAGAAAGAGTGGAAAGGAAAGCACCGTCGTCCATACGGTCGTTTTGCGAAAAAGGTGATTCAACGAGTCAATTGCGCCCTCCGAAAACAAACGGCCAGCACTGGGCATGAAGAGCATTGAAAATGTGGCAATGACGATGTCGTTCAGCCGTGCCGCCGGAAAGACTGCCTGAAACCCCGCGACCTCTGCAGGAGAGTGGAAGTAACCGATGATCAAAACAACCATCGCTCCACGCATAAGGAATCCGACGTCCCCGAAGATTAGCGTAAGACTATAGCTAAACACCTCCTTGGCGGTAGATTTCATGTCCTTCCAAGTAACGCTGACAAAGTCCTCTCGCTCGCGAATCAATGAGCGAACCAAAGTCACATATACAAGGACGCCAATAAGCGAGGCAATTAACTGACCCACGGCGAAGGCAAAAATTCCTCCGCCTGCGAGCACCACAACGATGACGGCAACCAAACGCAAAATTGGTCCGAGGATATATTGTCGTACGAAAATTGCCCGAGGTTTGCCTAGCACCGAAAAAAGGGATGTGACGAAACAATCCATTACGATGCAGGGAATCATCCAAACCATGACCAACATCAGGTTCATGGAACGCGACGGGGTCGAGTAAGCGTGTTCTACCCCCCAGATAATGAAAATGGCAGCAATTGCCAGCAATGAACACAGGAACGTGGCCAGCGCCATCAGAAGTGCGGCCGCAGTGAATTTCGTACGGTCGCCGTTACTCTGAAAGCGAGGAAGGACGCGTAGAGCCGTCTTGTCCATTCCGAATGCTGCGAAGACAGCGGCAACGGCAACGGCCGACAAAGCAACCGCGTAAACTCCGAACTCGTCTTTAGAAAAATATCTAACTGCGGCAAGCTGTATCGCGAAGTTCATGCCCAACGCAAGGCAACGCCCAGCAAAAAGAAGCGAGGATCCTCGAATGCCCCGGGCAATTACCCCATTATTTGGGGTGTCCGGTGATGTCTTACTCTTACTCATTTAGGTGGGCAGTGAGATAGCCGCGCTTTCAAAATAGGATGAATGCCGTCCATTATGCTTCGGCCTGCTTCTCGGGAGGTCGGAAAAATTCTGATTTACACCGCTCGATGCTTGAAAAAGTATGACATGTGAGTGTCTATTCCCCACCCACCGCATTAAAAGCCTCACTGATAGCTCGTGTCGACCGTAGCCTCTGCCAAAAAACAAGATTTCGAGCTTCGCGTCTCGCACCGAAGCAAGCCCGTATTACTGCAGACACTGCTCACCGTCGTGCCCATGATGATTGCGGACGGGATGAGCATCGTCCTTACCATGGCGTTATCGCAAGTACTGCTGGGAACGGTATTTCCCGATATCCATTATGCGATCGCACGCCAACTTCTCCCCCTATTGGCAATTGCGATGGTTTCGTTTGCAGTGGGTGGTGGCTATCGCATCTGCGGGCTGCATCCGAGTCAAGAGTTGAGGCGAATCGCATTGCTCGATAATACCTCGTTGTTGCTCCTGCTAATGGCGAACCTTCTTTTTAGCGAATCGAGTACTCCGTACGAACTCTCCTTGATCTGCTTGACTCTTATCCTGATCAATTTGATCCATCCGGGAATTCGTCTACTAAGTCGGATCCTACTGAGCACTCAGTCTTGGTGGGGATGGTCGGTCATTGTGGTGGGGCATCGCGAACATGCATGTCGCGTGTTTCGACACATTTTAAAGAATGCGGAACTTGCGATGCGTCCGGTAAGACTTTTGACATCGGATGAGTTTACAAGTGCTCTGACAATACCTGAGAAAGAACAGTTGGCCCACGATGTAGTTTCCCAAAGTCACGCTAGTATTGTCGTCCTGGCTGTCGAAGATAACGACCCATCTTCCTATTGCAGCGATATCGACTTTTGGTCCACTCAAGCTCAAGATGTAATTATCGTTCCCTCTGAGTTCCAGTGGCCCACGCTTTGGACAGAAACCCGAGACATTGGCGGCATCATGGGGCTGCATGCCAGAGCGAAGCTTCTCTCCCAATGGAGACTTCTATCTAAGCGTCTGTTGGATATCGGGCTCATCATCCTGTTCGCACCGATACTAATCCCTATTTGTTTGTTGGTAGCCGTGTTAGTTCGCATAAATTCGGAAGGGCCCATTTTTTTTGGTCACAAGCGAATTGGTCGCTCGGGAAGAACTTTTAAGGCCTGGAAGTTTCGAAGTATGATTCCCAATGCGAACGCCGCGCTGGAAGAATACCTCAATTGCCATCCAGAATTTCGTGAAGAGTGGGAGCGAGACCATAAGCTTAAGAACGATCCACGTATCATCCCCGGTATTGGACATATCATGCGAAAGTTCAGCCTGGACGAACTTCCGCAGGTTTGGAACGTGCTACGCGGCGACATGAGCCTCGTTGGCCCGCGACCCATTGTCGAATCCGAGATTGAAAAATACCGCGACGTCTTTCCGCTATACCTCAAAGTAACTCCCGGAATCACCGGCCTATGGCAAGTGTCTGGAAGAAACAATACCACTTATCAGGAACGTATAACACTCGATGCATTCTATGTGAGAAATTGGTCACCGTGGCTAGATTTCTATATCTTGGCGATGACAATAAAGACTGTATTACTACGCGAAGGTGCCTTCTAGAACGCATCGCTCAAGACTTGTTTTCCAGCACACCTTTTTAGGGCGATTATGACATGGGTGCTACCACCCTACTTGCCCAGCAGCGAATAACCTCTCACGTGCGGACGCTCGTCCTCAGACCGAGTCAGCTGACTTCCGATCAGTTATTGGCTTGGAAAGAGGCTGTTACAGCGGATCCCTCGCTCCAATCTCCGTTCTATCAGCCAGAATACACGCTCGCCGTTGGTCAGGTGCGCGATGACGTGCATGTGGCGGTCATTGAACAACAAGATAAGCCCGTTGCGTTCTTTCCCTATCAACGCGGGACCTCGGGATTGGGATTACCTGTTGGCGGTAAACTCAATGATTTTCAAGGGATCATCGGTAGAATCCCTGAGTCTCTTTCAATCCAAGCAATTTTAAAAGAGTGTGGATTGTTCAGTTGGGCATTTGATCATTTACCCGATACACAGTCAGCCCTAATGTCTTCCTGCTTCGGAGTGACGGGTTCGAGCTATATCGATTTCTCAGGCGGTTGGGAAGCGTACCAAGCGGATCGCGCTCAGGCCCACTCCTCCATTATCCGAGAAACTAAGCGTAAGCAACGAAAGTTGGCCCGGGACGTGGGTGATATCCGCTTTGTCTTCGAATCGGAAGACGATTCGGTGTTCGAGCAGCTACTTCAATGGAAGTCGGCTCAACGCCGCAAGACGAGTACCTTCGATGTGTTGCAAATGGACTGGGCTCGGCGGGTTCTCGATAAACTACGCACCATTCAGAACGATCAATTTCGCGGGTGTCTGTCGGCACTTTACGCTGGAGATCGCTTGATTGCCGCTCACTTTGGCCTGAACTCTCATAAGGTAATGCACCTCTGGTTTCCGACTTACAACGTCGAATTTGCCAGCTATTCACCTGGTGTTAGCCTGATGTTGAATATGCTGAAAGAGGCCGAAGCGAGAGGGATCAGCCGGTTTGACTTAGGTAAAGGTGACGAGCGTTTTAAACAGCGGCTTGCCAATGGCGCAGCGAACATTTGCCAAGGAGCTGTCACTGCAAACGCTTGGGCAAAATACTGCAACAACGTGTATGGTATTGCCCGGAATCGTTTCCGGCAGTTGCCATTTCGCGGACTGCTGAGAAATTCGAAGCGTTGGTTCGACACATGGCTTTACCGGTAACGATCTAAACGGCGCGATTCGAGTTCCATATGTCGACTCGGCGACCAACGAAGAATTGGTACCAGCCACTAAGCGCCGACAAATTAGCCATGCAGAAGAAGTAGGGAACGGCCATGATCTTCGCAAGTTTATTGCGAAATATGGGCGTATTTCTGAGCATAATACCCACAAGTGCCAGCATATAGAACGCCAATTGAAGGCCGAGAAGCAGTTGATAGAGTAAGCCTTGGCCAACGCAGGCAATGTTCAGAAACAAGATCACAGGCAGCAAAAAGATAACGCTCCAACGAAGAAGCTTGTGCGAGGCCAGTTGAAAGGAATAGAACCCATAGGCCAAAGGATTGAGTAGGCCTTTCATCACCCACAAGCCGCGAATCCCACGAGCAATGATGCGAGACTTTCGGCGAAACTCGGCTTTGTCGGTAGCAGAGACTTCTTCGTAGGCAATGGCATTGGGCTCGAAGACCAAGCGGTATCCCTTGGCAACGACTCGCGTAGAAATAAGAAAGTCGTCGCAAACACCTGAAGGTACTGACTCAAACAGCTCACTGCGAATCGCATGAATGGCCCCTGTCGAAGAGGTCACGCTACCTGATCGCGATTGCATGCGTTTAAGGAATCGGTCGAAATTCCAAAATAATCGCTCGCCGAGGCTCCCGGCATTTCCGTTGTCCGTAGTGTATACCTGATCGCCAGCGACACCACCCACAGTAGGGTCGGAGAAGCACGCGGCGATGGCTTGCAGTGACCCGCCGTCGTACATACTATTCGCGTCAGAAAACACGAGGATCTCACCTTGGGCTTGCGCAACTGTTTCATTCAACGTGCCAATTTTTCCCTGGCGTTCGCATGCGACAAGACGCACTCCTTGGCCCTGAAACCGCTGGACAATTTCGTTTGTACGATCGTCGGAACCATCTGAGCCAACAAGGATTTCTACCTTCTCGTGCGGGTAATTAAGCGAGATCGCATTTTGCAGTTTGTCCGCAATGACGTCCTCTTCGTTGTGCGCAATAATCACCAGCGTCATGTCCGGAGTAGACGCCATCCTGTGAATGGGACGAACGAACATCCCCCGCATCATCAGGAGGACAGGGAACCCTAAATATGCGTAGAAAACAGTAATTAATGATAACCATAAAGCAATGCAGAGAAGGGTCATTTCGATTGATCTTCGTTTGTATAAATGCTGTTTTATTCCAGTCCAGACTATTCACAAACCAGTCGATGGCAAGCATCCTAGAACCAGAACAATCCATATTTATTTGTTTATCCACTGAGCGCAAATTGTTCCGTCGCGCAAACGCTTTCTCTACCCCACCTGTGAATTCAGTTTCGATGCTCCGGTTCCAACCTGAAGATAACTCGGCCAGCCCAGATCAGATTCGCGTCACTACGTTCTTAAGGAAATGGTATTACTTCGCGATCACCATTCCTGTGTGCATTGGTCTCGGCGTGCTGCACTACTTCTTGGTGACACCTACCTACGTGGTCACTGCTCGTATTCTTATTCAAGAGCGTGGACGACCGCTGACACCGCAAGAGGGCAGCGTGTTGGACCAAAGCTTCTTGCCGACCCATGCCGAGATTCTCAGTAGTCCTTCGGTCATCACTAGGGCAGTTCCTTACATTCCAAGTGCAAAGGCTGACTCGTCCGATAAGTCTCCGATCGACAAGGTTTTAGAACGCCTTGAAGTCCGTCCTCTTGCTGGCACGAACGTTCTTAGCGTTTCGTATTCTGACGAGGACCCTGCCTGGGCGATCGACGGGCTCTCGAAAATCATTGACTCGTACCGCGACTATCTTTCCGAAAGAGAACAATCCGGCCACCAGGAAACGATCGTCCTACTGGACAAACGGGCCGAGAAACTCCGGCAAGAGATCGCTGATCTTCAGGTCGAATACCAAGAGGTGAGAAGTCAAAGCCCCTTGTTGGGCAACGATATCGACGCCGCTTCGGTTCAAAGAAACAAGCTTATGCGTGTCGGCGAGGAACTTGTTCGTACTCAGGCTCAGCGTATCGCTTTGGAAAACCAGTTGGAAACATTACTGGCAATAAAGGCTGCTCCCAACAATCAAGGCATGCATCTGGTTGCCAAACCTACGATACCCAACCAATTTGACGATCAAAGAAAGATTATCGAGCTACTCTCCCGTTTAAATACCGAGGGACTCTTGGCAGGTGCTCATTTGCAAACGGATCTGGAAACCTTGCTTGCCGCCGAAGTGGAATACTCAGAACTACGAAAGAGCTACGGCGAAAAGCACCCCAACGTAATTGGTGTGGCCGATCGAATCGAAACGCTTGAAAACCGCCTTGATGACGTTGCGGCGGCGGCTCCAGAACTCGTAAGACAAGAAACTTCATCGCTGCGACGACGCGAGACTCAGTTGACTTCGCTCTATCAAGAAGAATTCACGGAAGCAAAGAAGATTGACAAATTCCTCGTCAAGCAACAACAAATGCTAGATGAGATCGAGCTAGTCAAATCGGCTCACGATACGATCGTATTGCAATTGAATGAACTACGCGTTGCGGATCAAGCGGTCAGTGAAGGTCGGTCCAGTGTTTTGGTAAGTGTTTTGGATGGCCCAATCTTAACGGATGAATTGTTATGGCCTCAGCCCAAACCGCTGTTTGGTATCTGCGTACTTGCAGGATTGGCAAGCGGTTTCTGCCTGGTGTTCGCGTCGGAAAAGATGAAGCACAGCGACCAGCCACGCGATCCATCCAGAACTCCGCGACAGTTGCCACTGGAATTCGAGAGTAAAACGCCCTAGTCGTCCTGCCATGGAAGCAACCTCGAACAAGTCCGATGTACAGCACCTGGCCTATCTATGGGGCAGTTGGTTTGCCATCGCGTGCCTAGGGCTGACGGCATCGTTTCACGTGCTTTCTGGTGCCAGTCCAGTTTGGCTAGCCGTTTTTGTTCTACCGGTAGTGCTAGTCGCAGGGTACCTAAAGCCCTACTTGGCTACGTTTGCCTGCCTTTTCCTGATTTACTCAAATTTACCGGTAGTTGCTGCCCAATTTCACGGACTTCCCTATGCCATTGTGGCAATGACTCCTGCGATGTTGCTGCTTCCCCTAGCGTACTTCTTGTGGGTTCGCGGTGAAGGAGTCATCTTTCCGTGGGAAGGAATGCTTGTCATTGGCATGGTCGTCGTTCAATCATTTGGCGTCATGTTCTCCAGAGCACCAGATCAGTCGTTCTCCGATCTTGTCAGGTCCATTTTCGAGGGGCTAGGGCTGTTCTTCCTTGTGATCAACGCCATTCGGACTCCTGAAATTCTCCGTGGATCGTTCTGGGCCATATTGGCAGCGGGCGCATTAATGGGTGCAGTTACTGGCCATCAATATTTGACCAACAACTACCAAAGCGATTACGGCGGATTAGCCCAGGCAGATCAACTTGGCTTCAGCGAGGTCAACGAACGTGGAGTCTCGGTTATACGAGCACGTTCGGCTGGCCCCATCGGCGAGAAGAATCGTTACGCTCAAAACATGTTGATGCTTCTGCCGATCGGTGTTTGCCTTGCCCTTACTGAGAGGAAGCATTGGCTCAAATATTTGGCCTGGGCTGCAACAGGATTGACGGTCATTGGATGGGCCGTGACGTTTTCCCGAGGTTCGGTTGTGGGGCTCGCAGGAGCGATCGTAGCTGCCGTATGTCTTGGATACCTCCGGCCACGAGTTTTGGGTGGGATGGGAATTACCGCAGTACTCATTCTGGCCGTCATGCCTGCCTACCGAGAACGAATCACCTCGCTATTGGCCGCAAGCCAATTGATTTCTTCGACCCAATCCATCCACGAGGCTGATGGTTCATTACGAAGCCGGGCAACCATCATGATGGCTGCCGCAAATGTCATCGCCGAAAATCCTCTCCTGGGTGTGGGGCAAGGAATGTTCCCTTCGTACGCTCGCGAGTATGGCAAGAAGAGTGGCTACGGTGTGCTCGAAGGTAATTGGGAAGCGCACAACCTCTATTTGGGAATCGGAGCCGACAGTGGACTCTTAGGACTCAGTTGTTTCCTGGCTGCGATTGGCGTAGTGATCGTGCGACTTCATCGCATCCGACGACAGAACTTAGAAACCGACCCCGCCATTGCACTAACGGCAACAGCTTTGGTCTTTACGCTCTTGATCTACCTCATGTCTGGCATGTTTTTACATTTTTCCTATATCCGTTATTTCTGGCTGATTTTTGCACTCGCCAGCGCAACGGCGACTATTTTCGGAAGATCATCGACTTCGCTTCAATCGAATCGAGGCTCTCCGAATTATTCTGATCCCATCCATTGATCAACCAATCAGAATGAATAACGTCGCAGAACTTCTCACTTCAACCGCTTCAGCAACCTCAGTGAATATCACACCTTTGGAAACAATTGGCATACTGGCTCCTGGTGAAATGGGCTCCGCTTTGGCGAGTGTTTTTCGTCAAAATCACTGCCGAGTTATTACTTCGGTGCAGAACCGTAGCGATCGTACGAAGCGACTCGTGAAAGCTGCGCAGATCGAGACGTTGCCGACCCTGCTGGATGTCGTACGCGAGTCGTCAATTGTTATTTCGACAACGCCACCTCAGTGTGCGTCAGAGTTGGCTGGCGTGATTGCCAGCATGGAGCCACGCGAAGGCACTCTCTACATCGATGCGAATTCAATCGCTCCCAAAACCGCACAACAGGTACAGCAAGTATTGCATGCCACCGGCATGACAATGATCGACATGGCCGTTCGTGGGTTGGCGGGCCAGCTTACCCAGCGAGGTGCCGTTTACTTGAGCGGGGAAGAAGTGGAGCGAGTAGCACCGCTGCTTCGTCCGATCGAAACCGAGAATCTCGGCCAAGAGGTGGGCAATGCTTCGCTGCTGAAGATGCTGATGGGTGGTCTTTCAAAAGGAATTGCCACGCTGGTCATGGAACTGGGCGTAGGTGCCGAACGTGCAGGGATTCTCGATCGATTTCTCCAGGGCCTAGATCGATATTATCCCGACGTTGCATCGGCCATGGATTCGGTTCTCCCTACCTACCCACAACATGCCCGGCGTCGGGTCCATGAGCTTGAAGAGGTAACTTCGTGCCTGGCCGATTTTGGTATCGAGAGTCAGTTGGTCGACGCTGGCCGACGACTATTGCAGAGTTACTCTCAAACGGCTCTCGATAAATCGATCGCACAGCTTCAAAACAATACGGTTCAAGACAATATTCGAGCCCTCTCTCGACAATCATCTTTCCTCGCGTCATCTACGGGGCAGCACTCTGTAGATTTGCTTGAGTCAGCGTCAAATCAGACGTCGGCAACTGCAGAAGACTAACATCATGAATAAACGCCTGAGATCCTCCGCTCTTAATCCTGGTCCAGGATTTCGAATTCGCACCGACTTTGTCCGGCTCGAATCGATCGCCTACCGGCAACTTGCTCGTTTTGAAACGCCAGATATTTCAGACATGCTGAACCGACTCTATGCGGTCGACTCTGGGATTCGCTTACTTACCAGTCCGGTCCACCGTCTCTGTGGTCCGGTTTGTACGGTTAAGGTTTTTCCTGGCGATAACCTGATGGTTCACAAAGTACTCGATATCGCTCAGCCTGGTGATATCGTCGCCATTGATGCGAGTGGTTCCCGTATGAATGCGGTCATCGGTGACATCATTTGCACCAAGGCACGTCATCGTGGCATTCAAGGCTTCATTGTCGACGGGCTGATTCGCGATCTGCCTCAGATTCAAGAACTTAACTTCCCTGTATTTGCTCGAGGCGAGACGGCCATTGGTCCACTCCATCGAGGTCCTGGCGAGATCAACTTCCCCATTGCGTTGGGTGGCATCGTGGTGAACCCAGGCGACGTGATTGTGGCCGATGCCGCTGGTATCGTCGCAGCACCTCAAGATATTGTCGCCGAGCTGATTCGCCGCCTAAAAGTCCACGAGGCGAGCTCTCGCGAGTACATCGAATCCGTTCAGCGGGGAGAGTTCTCGAATGCCTGGGTCGACGATTTATTGGCCGAACAAAACTGTGCCATTGAGACGCCCGAACTCGTCGATCCTGCAAGCTCAGACATGCATGATGCGATGAACCAGATCAACCCAATCGAATCTGAAGAGCACGCATAGGTTACGTGATGTGGAATCATCTAGACCTTCGCTTACGTAGCCTTTGGATCTTGGCACGCACTAAGCTGGCAGCTCGTCGCGGACTTGGACGAGAAATACAGCGGCAGCGAGACGAGTTCTACACGCATACCTGGGAGCAAGCAGCCTCGCAGGTCGGAGCGTCTATCACGCACCTTGAGAGCGGGCTTCTCGAATTCAATCGTAAAGGCCAAAGCACCCGTGTTTGGAAGAATTACACGACTCTCGATGATCCAGTGACACTTCGTTTGGCGGGCAACAAGCCGCTAGTTCTTCGGAAGCTGGAAGCACTTGGCACTACGGTATCGCCTTGGAAGAGCTTTACATTAGAGACTCTCGAGACGACCTACGAATTTCTCGATGGCAGTCCCCATGTTGTAAAGCCTGCAAGGAACACAGGGGCCGGATCAGGGGTAACCACATGTGTTCGCACAAAACGTGAACTCCGAAATTCGGTGGCAATCGCAGCTGCTTTCGACACGACACTTCTTATCGAAAAGCAAATCCCGGGCGATAACTACCGACTTCTCTTTCTTCATGGCGAGCTGATCGAAGTAGTGCGTCGTAAGCCTCCGATGGTTCTGGGAGATGGCACACATACCATCCGGCAGTTGGTAGCCACCGAAAATTGTTCTCGAAGAGAACAAGGCTGGCGACGTGCTCAAACCATATTGTCGATCGATGACGACATGCGGCGAACCTTGTCGGAATCCGGTATGAGCGTTCATTCGATTCCGGCACTCGACCAGTTGGTCGCCTTAAAGACCGTCATCAATGAGAATCGTGCTGGGGAAAACCAGCTCGTTCATGGCGTCTGTCCTGAGATCGTTGCGCTGTGCCGTGATTGTGCTCGGGAGTTAAATGTCACACTCGCCGGAGTCGATATCATTACGACGGACCTAAGCGTGCCGCTGCAGGCATCGAGGGGTGTCGTGTTAGAAGTGAATACGACGCCGGGGCTATATCATCACTATGATCCCGTTTTAAGGAAGTGCCGGGTCGCTTCGGTCATTCTCGAGGCGGCCCTTCGCCAGTCGGTTTCCTCCCGACATGTACTTGGCAATGAAAAACGGGAGGTCGCGATCTGATGTCTGTGGTGCCTCCTACGGTAAGCAAAGAAATATCGCCAGCTGAAACGCCCTATTCAATTTCTGAAAGACCTCCTGTTATCGTCATTGGTGGTGGAGCCAATGCACTCTCAATTGCACGTAGTCTGGGTCGCGCAGGCATTCAGGTTTGGGCGCTCAACTACGACTATTCCCCCGTACGATACTCTCGCTTTGCCCAATGGCTAAGCCTGGCGGGGAAGTCGCAGGGCAAGTCGGCGTGGGCAGACTTCCTGCTAGGTTCCTCCTCAGATCACTTGAAGGGATCTGTTATTATTCCGGCGAGTGATGATGCGTTGGAACTGCTGATCGAGCACTATACTAAGTTAAAGCGAAGGTTTCGTCTCGATCTATTTGTACCAGACGCCCATGCTTCGATGCTCAACAAGCTCAAGACTTATCAGGCCGCGACCCGCTGCGGAGTTCCTACCCCCAAGTTCTGGCTGGTCGACTCGATATCCTCGGTGACCAAACTCCGAGAGGAACTCGTCTTTCCACTACTAGTGAAACCCCTCTACTCGCATCGCTTCGTGGCCACGTTTGGTGTGAAGTTTCTGGTCGCCGAGAATTTCGAGCAACTCATGTCTGCCTGGGAGAAGCTCGATGAAGAACACGAGGTCATGCTGGTCGAAAAGATTCCGGGGCCAGACGGTCAGCTTTGCAGTTATTACACCTACATCGACGACAATGGAAAACATCTATTCCAGTTTACAAAGCGTATCATCCGCCGGTTTCCTCCCGAGATGGGCGTCGCCTGTCGACATGTTACGGATCACATCCCAGAACTGGTAGAACCTGCCACGAAGCTCTTCGCGGAAGTCGGTCTACGTGGTTTGGCCAATGTCGAATTCAAACTCGACCCAAGGGATGGAATGCTGAAGCTTATTGAGTGCAATGCAAGAATCACTGCGGCCAACATTCTGCTCGATCGCTGCGGCTATGACCTCGCTTACTTTTTATATCAGCGGGTGTGTGAGGGTGACACGCCGCGTTTTCGGGACTATCAGGATGATGTCTATCTCTGGAACCCCGTGGATGATCTGCGGGCCTTTCTGCAATTGAGAAGTCGGGGCGAACTGAGCTTGGGGGATTGGATCTCTAGCATCAGCAAGACGAATGTCACGCTTCAGATCTTCCACTGGAGCGACCCACTGCCCTCCTGGATGAATACCTGGCATCGACTCTGTCGGGCATTGACTCGCAAAGTACATGGGTGAGAGAACGATTCCATGCATGAAGAACATCAAATCCAGCATCCAACGGACTTTGACAGGCAGTTGTCTATCTTTGCCTTCTTGATGGCGTGCGGCATCCTGTTTCACCAATCGATCCTTTCTGACTGGAATCCGCTTTCCCATCACATTCTAGCGTCGCTCACGGCAATTGTGGTGCTGACACATCCTAGATCGCTCGTGGCATTTCTCGTCATGATCGCCACGCATTTTGCTAGTGTCGCGATTGACCTTCCTTATGTGCCCAACCATTGGATTTTCGTCGGTGTCATCGACGTTGCTATCCTGTTAACGGCATTGATCCTTGGGGGCAAACATGGTTTCTCACGCTTTTCAGGCGGAGATCTTTTTCAAGCTCTTGCTCCTGTCATACGATGGTCCGTGCTGGTCATGTATGCTTCTGCCGCTTTGGCAAAACTTAATTCCGATTTCTTCAAGCCCGAAATAAGCGCAGCGGTTTCTTTATATGGTGGACTGTCCGAAAAACTGGGTGGAATTTTGCCCCAAGAGCCTTGGGCCTTCTATCTTGTCATCTGGGGAACGGCCTCGCTGGAATGTTTGTTACCAATTCTCCTTGCTCTGAAGAGGACCCGCTGGCTAGGCATCGCCCTGGCATTTGCGTTTCACTTCGCCATGGGAGTGTCTGGCTTCATTCCGTTCTCTGGTTTTGCGGTCGCGTATCTCTATTTATTCCTGCCTGAAGATCTCCCTGCTCGCTTTCAAGAGCTTCGATCTAACACGTCCTGGCTGGATACGTCATGTTCGACCATCACCCGAGTTGTTCGTAACCCCGCGACCCTGATCGTATTGTGCTTGGGATGGTTCTTGATCGCTTGCACTCGTTCTTACGCCTGGCTTCCTCCTGACCAGGTTCGGATGGCCGTTATTCGTTTCGGCCAATTACTATTTGCGCTGTACTATGCCGGTGCTGCACTTCTTGTCTGGAAGATGTATGGACGATCTCTTTTCGACTCAAGCGATCGCCCGCCGGCCGCATCCCTTAGATTGGCCAGCGCCGGATTGGCAATCGTTCCGCTAATCATCATTCTCAATGCATTGTGCCCTTATATCGGACTAAAAACCGAAAGTTCTTTCACGATGTATAGTAACCTTCAAACCGAGGGCAATCAGTGGAACCACCTGTTGATGCCCAAAGCGATGAAGATCTTTCATTGGCAAGATGACTTGGTGAGCATTATCGATTCGACCTATCCACCATTTCAGCACGCTGCGCAGGAAGACATTCGTTTGACCTGGTTCGAGTTCCAACGCCAAGCCAGCGAGGCTAATAGTTTTGCTGTGACATACAGCCGAGGAGCTGTTCTCTATGAGGTAGCCGACACCCAGTTAGACCCGGTCCTATCGCGTCCTCCTGAGGTGTTTTGGGGCAAATGGATGTGGTTTCGTGACGTCCCGCTACCTGAAAAGAACACCATCCGGCACTAATCATCATGTACAAAGTGTTCTCACAAAGTGCTCTTACTCTGGCTAATTCCTGGGCAGGAGATAAGCTTTTAACTTCGCTCGAATCGAGAGAGCAACGCGATAATATTCTTCGCGTCATTACCTATCATCGCGTCGATCAGCCTAGCGAAAAGCCTCACCTCTATCCTGGTGTACATAGCGCAACACCAGAGCAATTCGCCACTCAGCTCGATCAACTTCAAGCGTGCTCACACATCATCTCACTAGACGACGCCCTGGATGCCATCGAGGGTCGCCGACGTCTACCGGCGAAGTCTGTATTGATTACCTTTGATGACGCTTATCAGAGCTTTGATGTCGCCTGGCAACAGCTTCAAACACGTGGCCTTCCGGTGGTTCTCTTCGTGCCAACATCCTTTCCGGACCATCCGGAAAGAAAGTTCTGGTGGGATCGCGTTCATTGGGCGATTCACTCAACCCCCAAAACTCAGATTCAGCACGACGGGATAGACCTGCACCTGGATAGTCCCAAGCACAAGATTGATGCCGCTCGCCAGATCGCGGCCAAGGTCAAGCAACTACCTCACCGCGAGGCCATGCCATGGGTTAATGCCCTTTGCGAATCGCTTCATGAAGATGCACAACCTAACGAAGTGCTCTCCTGGCAGCGGCTACGCGAGTTGTCGAAAGAAGGCGTAGCCATAGGTGCCCATACGCACACCCATCCGCTGATGAACCAGCTAAGTCTTGACGAGGCACAGGAAGAAGCCATCCGCTCGCGCGACGAATTACAGAAGCAGCTACGAAAGGAGATTCGTTCGTTTTGTTATCCGGCAGGCGGTGTAAGCGCTGAAGTGGCCGCGATGCTGAAAGATATCGGTTACACTGCCGCGTTTACAACCCAGCGGGGCGTGAACGACTTGGATAACTGCGATCCTCTTCAAATGAGCCGAATTAATGTCGGTGGTCGCACTTCGACCAACGTTATGCGAATGCAGTTTCTATCGTATTCCCGAGGTCTTAAGCCCATCCGTTAACAAGGCTAAAAACCCCAGACACTTCGATAGGGGAACAACAGTATGTCGTCAACCAGGCGATCGAATGTACGACGGAAGTACCAGTTCGCATCTGGGTTCAAGTAGATAATATCTCCGGGGCAAACGTTGATGTTCTCTTCCCGACATGTTCTCGCCTTGATCAGATCGACAATGATCAACATGGGTGCTTGCCCTGGTACCTGGCGGTGAACGGTGACCGTTGTAGGAGACTCGATCGGGTCAATGTAGCCTGCCATTGCCACGGCCGTTACGACATCGACTTCTCGATCTCGTGGAAGAATGAACCCGCCACCGAGTTCTCGTTCTCTCTCCCCGGCTGAAAATCGGACAATATTCGTCGGACTTAGGTTGCCGACCACATAGAACACCTCGTTCCTACGGTTCGGAACCACCACCACATCACCTTCATGTAAGATGACATCGTGAGGGCCGAAATTGAGGTGATCCATCCCGCGAAGATCGATCTTTACGATCTCAGGCGTAACGCCATGAGCCCTACGGTGAATCTCTATCGCTTCGGCCGCGTCCTCGGTTAACCCGCCTGCCTGGGCAATCGCGTGGGCCACATCATTCTCGTAGCGTGGAAGCTCGGTAACCCCCGGTGCCGCGACCTTACCTAACACCACCACGTTGAATGTCGCCTTCTGCGCCAGTGAGATACTAACGGTTGGAGAGTTGAAGAAGCCATTTGAATAGGCTCGCGTGATTTCTGATTGGGCTTGCGCAAGATTTAAACCGCCAACCGGTACTGATCCGACCAGAGGAAGCTGAATATGCCCCGATCCCATGACCTGCACCAACAAGGGGCGATACTCACCGTTGGGAAACAGCTCAGGTACAGTAACTTCCAACACGTCTTCCGGCCCCAACAGATAGTCTTTGGGCGGTGGCGCCGTTAGCAAAGTGAAATTCAGCAGCGGACCACCGGTGCGAAGCGGCAAGCGAAACTCCTCAGGCAAGGTACTCGCTGGCACGCCAACAGTGACAAGCGGAGCATAGCAACCTGAACAGATGACTAGCGCGCAGAGAGCGAGGAGGCCATAGATTGCCTTCGTGTCTACGCGTACAACTGCTAGCATTTAGCCGTTTCCTCTTCCGTGAGCTTTCGGCGTCTTTGATTTATCCGTCGATACAATCAGTTTCGGCGTAACAGGCACAACGATTAAGACGAGTCGCTTTCCATCCTACGACTCGATCAGATAGGACAATCCCTCTTTTTTAACTAACCGGAATGCCCAACATACCGAGGCTGACTGATGTCGTGCACTAACTTGGCGATAGTCTGATCGTCAACGGATGTGCTTAACTTCTCAAGCCCTCGTCGACCAAACACCATGGCGATATCGCGAATCAACTGAAGCGGCGAATCGATATCGAGTTTGTCGAACAATTGCGTTCGAAACGTATGCACAGTTTTAATGCCGATTCCCATTTCCAGGGCAATCTCTTTGACATGTTTTCCGGCCACCATGTGACGGAAGACCTCGCGTTGACGTTCGGTCAGCGTGCTGATACGACGTCCGAGCAGTTGTCTTTCCTGTCGCGTCTTGCGACGTAGGCGCGTTCCCAGGATGGCCTGATCGACGATGATCTTTGCCCGGTTTAGTTCAAATGGCTTCTCCAGAACGGACATTGCTCCTGCTTCAAGACAGATCAGAGCCCGGTGCAATTGTGTGCACGTTGCTGAAATCAAAACCGACGTCAGTCCATTGCTCTGACATAGCTCCGCGATCAGCGTCTCACCTCGCCCGTTCTCAAAATCGACATCAATCACCATCGCATCAAAGACGGTTTTCGTCTCAGCTAGTTCTTCCACACTCATCAAGCAGTGGACGTAACGCGATGTATCCTGCAAACCATCGTGCAGTATTCTTCGCTGATCCGTGCAAGATTCAAGCAGAGCAATATTGGAACTTGGAGTGAGCAACGTTCGACTTCGTAGAATGTGATCAAGGCACAAGAATCGCAAACACCAATTTTTGAGCAGTCTGCACTCGATTTGATATGCGACGGCAGAAACCCATGAAGCAGTCATCTGCCGGTGGCGAAAGCTTAGCTCGCTTGGAGATTGACATCATAGGATTCCGTGCCAGAACCGCGCAGCCTGGCTTAATTGTTCAACCGGTGAGCAGCCCCTTCCGATTTTAGGGTCCGTAAGACCATTGCCGGTTTTGGCAACTTTGCCGACTATGCGTTTCGCCCGTAAGATGCTTCCAAGAGGAATCGATCGAAAAGCCCCCCATAAGACTGGGCGGCTTTTCGATTCAGCGAATGGGAGAGCCTGTTCGCACTGTTGCCAATGGACCGCTACTCTGGGAGCTTCGCACTGTGATAGACGTGTTGCACATCCTCACAGTCATCGAGCATATCTAAGAACTTTTCAAATGCCTTAGCGTCGTCACCACTGAGTTCCGTATTTGTTTGGGCAACAAACGCGATTTCCTGGACTTCCAACTCGATGTCTGGAATCGCTTCCTGTAGGGCCTGCTTGGCTTTGAAGAAATCGGTTGCCGCCGCGAAAACAGTGAGTTGGCCGTCTTCCTCTTCGACATCATCTACGTCGACATCCGCCTCGAGCATTGCCTCGAGTATCTGATCTTGCTCGCCTCCTTTGAAGGAGAAAATCGCTAGATGATCAAACAAGTGAGAAACGGAACCCGCGGTGCCTAGCTTGGCCCCACTTTTGTTGAAGCAGTTGCGGACGTCGGTGATGGTACGGTTGGGGTTGTCGGTTAGGCAGTCAACGATGACGCTGCAGCCGCCTGGCCCGAACCCTTCATAGCGCGACTCGGAGTAATCTTCACCCCCTGCCCCCTTGGCCTTTTCGATCGCTTTATCAATCACATGGGCCGGCACCTGCTCTCGCTTCGCCTTTTCCATCATGCTCTTGAGCGTCGGATTCGACTCGGGGTCTGGTACCCCAGTCTTAGCCGCAACGTACAGCATCTTCCCGTACTTGGAGTAAAGCTTAGATTTTTGCGATGCCGTCTTGGCAATCGCATGCTTCCGGTTTTCGAAGCTTCTTCCCATTCGAGTAATCTACTTGTGGTTTCACAGAGAGGTTAAGAAATCGTTGCACCACAAAGATAAACCAGTTCGGTGTTTCGAGCAATTGCTCTCAAATATCACGATATCCACTCGGCTAAATTAATCGCAACACTTGAAATCACAACACCTTACGGATCACAACAGCCGCCTTGCGTAGACGCAACACTAAGCACATAACGAGCTGATATGCCACAAAATCTCGATCGGAAGGGCAGTTAAATGGGGCTCACGTCCCTATTTCGTTAATTCTGACGACCACACTTCCCATTGCTGATTAAGCCATTTCGGATCAGGCATCGCATCGGTAACCAAGTATCGGTAACGAGCCTGATAAGGATGATCGGCATCAATCACGAACTGGCCATCGACGCAGGGAGCAAAGCAGAAGTAAGGTTTCGTGGGGTGAATCCGCGTTGCCTGAGGAGTCCGGAAATTGTTCGGATCGCTCAACACGGTAATGCTCACGGGCTTTCCTTCGATCTCCCCCCACAGAGAAACCCACTTGGCATGTTGATGGTTTCCCTTCCTACGATCCTCACCTAGGTTGTTAAGAAAACCGCTTGGTTCGCGTTCGTCTATATCCTTAGTATTCCCAACGGTAACCCACCGTGCAGGGCCGCGAATAGCAAAGCCGCCATAGTGGTACTCAAGAATCGACAGAGGACTCTCGGTGATCGCGGATTGGGTCGATTCTAGGTCGAAGCAACGAAAACTCCCGTCGGTTGGATAAGCCGTAACTTTCCAACGTTCTCGCAGAACATCGATCTTCGGATCGGTTTCCTTGCGATGGATCAGATCGACCTCGAAACCGGCCCGATCTTCCTCTTGGAAGATCGAAACGACCCGCTCGTGAAGCACACGGCCAGTGCCGCTACCAAGATTCCAGAAATCGATCGTCTCGTCCTGGTAGCTCGTTCTGACCCAGGCCGAAAATATGCCTTGCTGATGCGGATGGTCTTTTGCAAACATCGCCGTAACGGACTGACCATCAGGCGTAAAAACCGGATGCAGACAGCCGCTGCGATGGTAGATCTCATCTAATCCTTTGGGAACCGGCGGAGAGACTTTGTTGTAAGTGAGTACCGGTTTGTCGCCATCGCCGATCTTAATCGCTTGATCCGATTCTATCACGCGGAGTTTCTCTGCCATGCAGTGCGATGAATTTTCGCTGGAACAAGCCACGGCTAAAACAAACGCAGCGCCAAACCCAAATACATGTTTCATTCTGAGTATCTCCCTGTGCATCGCAAGCTGAGTACAAACCACAAAAAAGAAGGCGATGAACTAATCTACGCAACTGGAACGGGATAACCACTTCCCTCACAGATCAAGTAAACGCGATGCGCTCATTTCATTGTAGTTACTCGATCCGTCGCTGAGGAAGTCTCACGACTATGAAAGAATTAAGTCGAATCTTGCCCGCTCCTTAAAAATACTAATTTCGTTGTCCTCGTCTTCGAGAGAAATTTCTCTTGTCCTTGCGCAACCGATATTCCAAGCATGTCAATTGCTCGATGGAATTCACAACATACCTCAGAACGAAGACGATACTTCTCATTGCCCTCCCCCATGTCGCTAACTACAACGTTGGGAATAGAATGGCCACTAGATAGAACGGCACGGCCATCCTCTGCCAAGACTTGCTGACCAAAGACGAACTGAAATAACACCCTCTCCTGGAGCGATCGTTCCCCAAGGGAAATTCGCCAGGTGCCATGCTGGGGCCCCATTTCTAACAACGAAGGTATATCGATGAAGGCGCTACTACTCTCGGAATACAAGAAACTAGATGTCGTCGACTTCGATGAGCCTGAGATTGGCGACCATGATCTGTTAGTGAGTGTCAAAGCGTGTGGCATCTGCGGAAGCGATATCCATGGCTACGATGGCAGCACCGGACGTCGCCAACCTCCGTTAATCATGGGACACGAAGCCGCTGGCGTGGTAGCCAAGGTCGGTAAATCGGTGACCGGGTTTCGTGAAGGGGATCGGGTAACATTCGATTCGACCGTTTCTTGTGGAAATTGCTTTTACTGCCGACGCGGCGCGATCAACCTTTGTGACAACCGTATGGTTCTTGGCGTATCGTGCGACGAATACCGCCGACATGGTGCGTTTGCTGAGTATGTCGCCGTCCCACAACACATTTGCTATCACTTGCCCGCTTCCATTCCCTACAATCATGCGGCGATGATTGAAGCGGTTTCGGTGGCCGTCCATGCCGCTGGCAGGGCCCCTGTCACGTTGGGCGATACGGCGGTGGTCGTAGGTAGTGGCATGATCGGTTTGCTCGCCATCCAGGCCATTCGATTAGCCGGGTGCTCTCAGGTAATTGCCGTCGATCTCGACAGCAACCGGCTTGAGGTGGCTAAGCGATTGGGAGCCGATGTCGGGATCGTCGCCAGCGAAGGCAACGTCGAAGAACAGGTTCGACAACTAACCAACGGTCGAGGTGCCGACGTCGTGCTCGAAGTCGTCGGGGCAACTCCCACGATCAATACGGCTATTCAATGCGCCCGAAAGGGAGGCTCGATTGTGCTGGTGGGCAACCTGGCACCCAAAGTCGAGCTTCCGCTGCAAGCCGTCGTTACCAGAGAGCTATCTGTCTACGGCTCGTGTGCATCAAGCGGAGAATACCCAGCTTGCATCGACTTGATGTCTCGCGACGCAATTCGTGTGGAAGATTTGATAACGGCGACAGCTTCCTTGGAAGAAAGCGTCGACTGGTTTGCTCGTCTTTACTCGGGGGAACCTGGTGCGATGAAGGTGATTATCGATCCGACGCGATAAGCACTCAAATTGCCTAGTCTTCCGATTTTAGTTAAGTCTACAACTTTCGATCGGAAACAGCCCGCGACGATTGCAACAGATGTTCTCGTCGCTGAGGTTCCATGATCAGCAGTTTCTCTAGCAGCATCTCCAGCACCGCTTCTCCGGCAATGATCGACGGAACTTCGGCTTTAACGGGATCGCGATTCGAAGTAGTGAACAGAGAGATTTCCGCCAGCTGGCTCAACGGCGAGCTAGAGAAATTGGTTAGTGCAATCAGAGACGCTCCATGGGCGGTAGCGACCTTTGCCGCATGTAAGATGTCCTTGGTCGCCCCGGAAGAGCTGATCGCAAAGAGGACATCGTCCTGCGTCAAAAGGGTCGCATTCACGGCCATCACGTAACCTTCCGTCGAAGGCCTGGCGTCGATTCCGATCCGGCTCAATTTCCAGGCCAGGCTTGTCACAAGCGGGGCAGAACTAGCGACGCCGACAATGAGCACAACTCGGCAACCGAGCAGCTGCTGAGCCGCATGTTGCAGGTCCCCCTCTTCCAGAAGTCGAAGCGTTTCGCTCAGGTCGGTTCTCAATCTTCGCGCCGCTTCGCTTCCTGGGCGGTCATTCGCACCCCCTTCCGAATGTCCATTCACTACCCCATCGGTGGCCAGCATGAGCTTAAACTCTTGAAAGCCTTTGCAGCCTAGCTTCTGGCAGAAGCGAATGATCGTTCCATATCCAATTTCGCTAAGCGCAACTACCTCGCTGATTGAGCGATAAGCGGCCTCGGGGTGACTTTCAAAGAATTCTCCGGCACGTTGCTCGGCGGCCGTTAACTCTCCGTGAAGACGACGGAAGTTCTTGCGCCAAGATTTATCGGTAGGCTCGTTAGTAGTAACAGAGTCAGCGGCCATGTCGGAAAAATGCTCCCCTCATCTGTAGCGATTAAATTTCTTTGGGATTCAGGCGGAACTTGCGATCTCGCTGTCTCTATTCTGTCATAGAACGGACGACGAGTCCACTGGCATGGATTTTATATCCATTCCGTGTTAACACTACGTAAACATCCTGCATGGAGGGGAATAACTGGCTTGAATACTGGCTTGTTATTGCCTAAAACAATAACGGATACAATATTCATGAATGCGAATAGAATATCCTCAAAATTGCTTCCGCCCTACCAGTGTCACTCCTCTTTCTGGAGCTGAAAAGTGCCTAATACGTATAAACGACTCACTCGAATCACCCCAAAAACCCTTGCGAGTTTCATAGTAATAATGTTCACCGGCTTTTCTCTGAACCATACGAACTTGGAAGCATCCGAAAAGGCACCTCATCGCACTCAGGCTTATGTCTGGGATCATCTCGACGAGTGGACTAATCGGTCGGGCAGTGCCTTAATGCTGACGGAAGCCGGATTTGACGTAAAACCATTACCCATGGACAAATCCCCCTGGGGGCTCAGTGGCCTCATCTTCATCGGCAGTTTTGCCAGCGAAGACCCCGCATATCCGAAGTACATGCAGAAGTATGCCGAAGACCTGTACAAGTTTGTCGACGACGGTAATGTCCTCGTCCAAATGACTCAGGCAGATCAAACTGAGAATCGTCCCCCATTCCTTCCCACAACCCTGGAAGCGCGCCGCTGCGATACGGACTCGTCCGCTGCCTACGTTCTTTCGCCGCAGCATACTTTGGTGAAGGATTTCCCCGTCGATCAAGGCAAACTATCGTTCAGCAAAGAACGCCTAGGATGGGAAACCTACGATCGCCAAGGAGGATTCCAGGTTATCCTGAGTTCAGATGCCAACGCCAGCTATCCCATTCTAATGGAAGGCGCCTACGGTCAGGGACGCATTGTTCTGGCGGCCATGCATATTGATAAAATTCTCGACGCCGAGAAAGATCGTGTCGCCGACGTAAAGTGCCAGGCTCTGGCGAAACAATTTGCCAAGAACCTCTTAACGCATGTCAAAGACGTCGATGCTCGGAGCGCCGAGGCTATTGAAGTCACACTGTCCCCACGCGTGCAACGAAGCTTTGCCGAAGGATCGTGGACCTTAGCCTTGCTTCCTGATACGCAGGTCTACTCGGTTCGCTATCCAGGATTGTTCTCCACTCAGACAGCTTGGCTTCGAGCTCATGCGAAAGAGCGAAACATTCAATATGTTCTGCATTTGGGCGACATCACCGATAACAATACAAGAAAAGAATGGGAACGAGCCTCTGAGTCGATGCAACTTCTGGACGGACACGTCCCCTATGCTCTCGCTGGCGGCAACCACGATTACGGCCCATCGGGGGATGCTTCAACCCGCGAGACATTTCTTAATGAATACTTCTCATTTGAGAAATTGGCTGCCATGCCAGGGTTTGGCGGGGCTTTCGAGAAGGAAAAGCTAGACAACACCTATCATTTGTTCGAGATAGGTGAACAAAAGTGGATTGTCATCGCATTAGAATGGGGACCAAGAGATGTCGTCGTCGATTGGGCGAATGAAGTGATGTCGAAGCACGCAGATCGTAAGGGGATATTGGTGACCCACGCCTACCTCTATTCCGACTCGCGGCGATACGATCATACCGAAAAGTCGAAGCCCAACCATTGGAACCCACACAACTATCGCACGCCAGATGGCGTTAACGATGGACAAGAGTTATGGGACAAACTCGTGCGAAAGCACAATTTTGTGTTCACGTTCAATGGCCATGTCCTGAACGATGGAACCGGCTACCGAGCCGACCCCAACGACAACGGCCAAATGGTCCATCAGATCCTTGCAAACTATCAAATGGGTGAGATGGGTGGTGAAGCCTACCTGCGGCTGCTTGAGTTTGATCCTGATGGCAACACGGTCCACATGTTGGCATACAGTCCGCTGTACGATCGCTACCTCTTGGCAAGCGACCACACGTTTACCATCAAACTTGATCAGGCACCTGCCGATCAGCCGGAAGAGACAGCAACGGCTGAGATTGCTGCTTCCTCAATCGAGCCCCCAAAATCGAATATGCGTCAGAAAGTGACTCAAGAGCCAGGACAACAGGTTGAGGTAACCAAATGATGATCACGCCACGTCGGCGACTGACAACCCGCATCATTCGCAGCATGACTGCGGTTTTCGGCCTAGTTGTAATCGTCACGGCTACACTTCACGATGCGGTGAATGCCTATGGCGATGAAGTAAATCGCGATGGGAGTGAGTCGCGGCCCCTACAAGTCATGTTGATCCCAGCCGATACAGGCGCGGATACGACGCTTGACGACTTCAAACCCGTTTTCAATGCCATTGAAAAAAACTTCGGCCTGCACTTTGAATTGCGTGTAGGCACTTCCTACGGAGCAGTTGTCGAAGGGCTAGTTGCCAGGCGGGTCGATATTGCCTTTGTCGGGCCGGTCACATTTCAGCAAGCCCGGCAAAGAAAAGCAGCTGAACTTTTAGCCGTCGCGGTTAAGGACAATTCCAGCTCTTACCGCTCTGCACTCTTGGTACGAAAAAATCAAGACATCAATCGGCTCAGCGACCTCCGCGGAAAACTAGTGGCACTAGGGGATATCAATTCGGCATCCAGTTTTCGATATCCTTTGGCAATGCTGCTCAAAGCTGATGTTGATCCCGTTACACAGCTTGATCGCGTTGTGATTACCGGAAGTCACAGCAATGCATTGGCCGCGCTGCGAGAAGGTCATGTCGATGCGGCCGGCTGTTCGTTAGCCGCCTACCAAAAGGCGATCAACTCTGGTGCGATTAGCACTGGCGCGTTCAAGGTTCTTGCTGTGAGCCCTCCCATTCCCAATCCACCGCTGGCCATGCACCCCGGCCTGTCCGATACGGTTAAGAAAAAACTGACCGACGCGTTTCGGCAAATTCATCGTGCCCCTGGTGTCAGTCCAGAGATGATCCGCGGGTATGGTGGCGACCGCTACGACCGCTTTGATGTCGAGTTTCCTCAGCGAGAGTTTGATGTTGCCATCGATCAGCTCGCCCCAGTTACACCCCAGCTAATCTCTTCGATTATCGAACGATCCGCAGATCGTTAAATTCATGCATCCCCAACGTCCCCTGCTTTTTCAACGCGACTAGCTGACGAAGAGATATTAGACCGGCGATGCTCTCCATAAACTCCATAAGTAAGTCCTTTCCCAGCGGCAAGGACACGGTTCAAGCTCTACGGAACGTCTCCTTTCAGATTCAGCGGGGCGAGTTCTGCGTGATGTTAGGGCACTCTGGTGCTGGCAAGTCAACCCTCTTGAAGCTCGTCAGCGGTCAGATGACGCCTGATGAAGGTGAGATCGTCATTGACGATCAGCGATTAACCAGCCGAAATCGTCGTTCTCTTCAGTACCGGATCGGTATGATCCACCAGCATTATGAATTGGTCGAACGTCTGTCCTGTCTCGACAACGTGCTGCTGGGGCGTCTCCCTTGGATTCCGATGACGCAATCTATTTTCCGAAACTGGAACTCTGACGATCGCCTCGCCGCATGTACCTGGCTCGAGAGAGTAGGATTGGAGCCCTCGCACGCTACGCGTCGAGCAGGGCAACTTTCCGGCGGACAACAGCAACGTGTGGCCATCGCTCGGGCATTGATCCGTCAGCCAACGCTGCTACTAGCGGACGAACCGGTCGCCAGCCTCGATCCGGCAACCAGCCGATCCATTCTCGAACTGCTGCATCAAGCTTCCCGTGACTGGAATGTCTCGGTGCTGTGTAATTTGCACCAGCCAGAGCTTGCTCAAGAATTCGCCGACCGGATAATCCAGCTTTCACAGGGGAACATTCAGTTTGACGGTACTCCGAAGCAGTGGGCTCGTCATTACCAAGAGGTGAATGGGGGCTCCTCTGAACCATCGAACAACGAGCTCCGTTCGCATTCCCCAGCTTACTAGGCTTCAACGGACGAACTGGCTTTCAACCAGCATGAGCGATAAGCGTTAGCACGAAATCTTCAGAGAATTCTCAAAGGACTCTTTACGTGGCGTCACCCTCCAAAACGAACCACGATCTCGATTCGATGCGTCAGGCAGGATGGCCGGTCGAAGGAAAGCGTCTCCTCCCGGCTTTGGTGGTTGCACTGATCGTGGGGATGGTCCTTTGCTATTCATTTAGCCGCATGGGTTTGACCAGAGCCGCCGGCGAAAGTGCCAAGGCCTTTCAGGCGCTATTCGGAGCAAGCGAGTCAAGTCAGGTCGTGGACGCGGCTTCGCGGTTTATCGATCAAGGGTGGCCTCCGGTTATTTCCAGTGAACGAGAGACTAGTCGCATCGAGAATTTCAACCCAGAGCAACTGCCTTGGCTTAGTTATGTCGAAATGAGAGAAACGCCGACTGTTTCCATCGATTTCGAGAATGGCTCAGTCGTCGAACGCGAAGTCATGGAAAGTCACCAAGTATTGGTCGAACCTGTTGGCTATCTCTTTCGGGTGCTATGGCTGATGCTGGAAACGTTAGAAATTGCCCTTTGGGGAACCATCTTGGCACTGATTATGGGCTTGCCTTTAAGCATGCTCGCCTCACGCAGGATCAGCCCGGCTCGCCCGGTTGTACTGCTGGCCAGAGGAGTCTGTAGCTTGAGCCGTGCAATTCCTGAGTTAATCTCCGCCCTGTTCTTTGTCCTGCTGTTTGGCTTCGGTCCGGCGGCGGGAGTCTTGGCGCTAGGGCTTCACTCGGCCGGCTTTCTAGGCAAGTTCTTTGCAGATGATATCGACAACACCGACGACGGGCCTGCGAAAGCTTTGGCCTGCAGTGGCATTGGAAAACCAGGCGTATTCCTCCATGCGTTGTTGCCCCAGGTGTTGCCCCAGTACCTCGCCTACCTGCAATATATTTTGGAACGCAATGTTCGCACGGCCACTGTTCTAGGGATTGTCGGTGCCGGTGGGATCGGTGTCGAGCTGATGGGCAAGTGGCATAATTTTCAGTTCGGTCACGCAACCACCGTACTGCTGGCCATCTTCTTAACAGTCATTCTTTTGGAAGCCATTACGCAGACACTACGCAAAGAGTGGATTCGTGATTGAACACGAATGCTGGCTTAATCTGCGTAAAGTTGAAAGCAGCCAAAGTGACTCGTTTTCATCTTGTTAATCAGCGATCCGGCTGACTTATGATAGTGTTCCGGCGAAATCTCGATCGCTCGGCGGGCATGATATGCGGCCTGCGACGTGTCTTGGATGTCTTCGTGGAACTGCGCTAACAAGAAGTGGTGCTCCGCCGTTGGCGAGAGTTCGAGCAGCCGGGCATACATGGCTGCGGCCTCATCGATTCGCCCAAGTTTGCGAAGAGCATACGCTTGCCCCTGGATTGATTTCGCAAGGCCCGACGAATGCTCGGGCGAATAGCGTTGTGCCTGCCAGAACTCCGCGGCTAGACGAAAATGAAAGAGAGACTCTTCCCAATTTCGGCGATCCTGGTAAATCGTTCCTAGAAGCCCATGTCCGCCAGACGCAGCGAAATCCGGCGACTGAACCAAGGGAAGCAACAACAAGATCGCTTCGTCTCGCCTATTCAAGATGGCAAGATTGATGGCCTGTTCAATTTGCTTCTCGATTGAGTCTACACGCGAAAGTGGCTTGTAGACTTGCTTTTGGATCGCTTCGATCCTGGCCTCCAGCTTTACAATCAGCGAGCGGAAATGTGTACCGTGGTAGGAAGTCCCCGCGTCGAGCACAATGCAGTGCCTCATCAGATCGGACGCTTCCACGAGCCTCGACTGGGATAGATAGTCGAAAGCGGTCTTCACATTGGAATGACCTTTAGCACTCTCGTAGATCGCAGGCACCAACACAAGCAACAGTACGGCAAATATCCAATGGATCGGCGTTTCCCCCAGTGTATCTTTCGTGCCCGATGACAATGGCCAGGTAACGAAAACGGCAAGTGATCCGACAATTCCAAACGAGGCGACAAGCGCCGAAAGGATACGCGTCAGTGTGTTACCAGACGCAATCGCATCGATGGGAATATCCGGGCCGGCGACCTTCCAAAATACCGCTCGAAAGAAGACCAATAGCACTAAGCCAACCATCAGCAAGACAACGCTTGCATCTGTTTTAGCCATAAAAAGCCGCGTCAATGTAGTTGTCGTCAACCACGCAATAGGCACACCACACAGAATGGTAACGATAGCGACGTCTAGCCACGCAAACGTCAACAGTACGCCATCCCTAGCACTCGCCAAAACCAATGCTGCAAACCAGACGACTAAAACAACCAGAGCCGTCAGTCGCAGTATCGTTAAGTTTGCCGGGGGATTATTTTCGCTTACCATCTCGAATGCCTCGTATTATTTCGAGCGAATCGTTTCAACCGAATTGGCTTTGTTTTTCTTCCAGAGCAACCCGTCGTAACCATAATGCAGAAACGCCACGATCACGTTGAGCAGCAACCAATACTCCAGGAATCGGTGTTCCAACAGCCACCCACACGATCCGAGAATTATGACGAAGATCAGTAACGAAAAGATCCACCGCGATGCAACCCAGCGAAAGATACGATCTCGCGAGTGTATGGTTCCGTCGCCACTCTGTTTTTGCATGCGCCATCCGACAACCGATAGATACTCGCTGGCATGAAACCAGGCCGACGCAGTGGCCAGGGTCAGCACCATCGCCGGATAACCGATGTGAACCGCCCATAGCATCCCGCTGAAGATCCCAATCACGCTCACTAGGTAGACCATCCGTCCGACCGCATTGCGTTGGAAATGAACCAGACAATCGACTAGCACCACACACGGAAGGATGGGTGCCAGATAGTCGATAATTGAAAGCACGTCTGACATCGTTCCGGATCGGACCGACAGTTGGGCCACGCGCAGAATGCAATAAAGCATAAACGTCCGCAATAACATCTTTTCTAACCAACCAGGAATCAGCGATGTAACGCCAGCAAGGCGGCCGTAGATCCGATAAATTCCATGATGTTGCGAGGCGAAATGCCAGGCGTTCCAAAGGTAGTCGATCGTCAGTAAGCACGTTAGCGCGCCGGTTCCCACCCATATCCCGATACAAAGCAGAATCACGACGGCCGCGAATCCGAACATGAATCGAGGGTTCGCTCGATACGGATTGCGATCTAACAGTACGAGCCCAAGCGTGCTCCACCGGTGAGGCGTCGTAATAAAATAGATCTGCCAGAACTCGATCGTTGTCCGACCTGAAACCCCTTCGTCGAGTTGTACCAGCACTAAGAGCGGCCAGAATATGTTAGCGATTAGAAAGAGATCCAGCCATGGAGCAAGAATCCAACCATCGCCTTTGCGATGAGGCTGCTTAGATCCAAGTGTTGGCGAGCCACCTGTCAGGCTTGAATCCGTGGACGCAACTTGCCAAGGCTCTTCCTGTGCGAGATCAGTCACAACAATGCTTCTGGCCTTTAAGCTACATCCGCTTGAGATCAATCTTTAGGTCATTCGGCCCCTGAGTCGTGATCTCGACCGTGATCGGAGACTTAACCGGATCGGCGTAGATGAACGGAATTCGGTCTGATTTTGCTACCGTTTCGATCGGGCCAGATGCCATTATCGGTTCACCGCCACCGTCAGGGGTAATCATCTCTGGTTCCTGGGAAACGGATTGAACGATCATCACACGAAACTTGCCAGCAATCGATCCGTCGCCGTCGGCATAGGTCGACATCACAAAGGTGCCATCTTTGCGGATCTCGCCTCCGGCCGCTTTCCCTTGCAGTGAGCTAGACGGCACAAAGGAAATGGCTCCCCCGCCCTTCATCGGTTCGCCCTGGAAAAGAACGACTCCTGAAGTCGGATAGGCCTGAGGTTGATCGCTGGGTGTGCAGCCAAGGATCGATAAGACGAGAATGAATAACGCGAGCGTGTAATAACGCTTGAGCATGGGACGAGTCCTACTGAAAATCCAAAATAAGGTTCAAATATCAAGAAAGCATGTTCCGATTTATCTTGTTCATTTCGCAGGCATCTCCTACAGACGGTGCCTGCGGGTTTGTCATGATAAGACTAAGGAATCGAAGCGACTTCGCGTCCACCGCGCGTTCCCAGAGCTTGCCAGATGGTTAGATCGATTGTTTCCGGCATGAATCTGACCGAACCGTCGGTCATAGCGACCATCACGCCCCCAGGATGATAGCTCCGAGCGGCAGAGTACAACTCGGTATAGGGGCTGCCGATCTGCACACACGGCATGCCCTCTTCGAGATAACTGCGGCAACCCCACACTCCGTCAGGAGTCGTGCTGTTGGGCCCCGTCTTCGTACTAAAGATGTCGGCACCCATCACCGGATAAGCCCAGGTTCCGCGGGTATCCTGATAAGATGGTCCAGAGCTGCTGGACAGGCGAAACTTCAACTCGCTTAAAGAAATGGTATTCGCCGTACCATCAGTAACGTCCCTCATGCTGAGTTCGGAGTTGTTGCCAAAAACACCCCCTTCGTCACCGGTCTTCGTATGAATCGTACCGTAGCCAGCTTTTCCATAGCAGGCAGAGTAGTTGCCGCGGGCCAAATGCTCTTGTCCCGTTCCGTTCCCCATTTGCTCGCTAGTGGATGGGTGCGACGGACAGCTCATCGCGTCAAGCTGTTCCGAACCAACGGTAATGCCCTGCGAGGTATAGGTCCCGTTGCCTAACCAGTCGGTCACTTCGGCCCTTTCGTTGGCAATGATCATGAACTGTTCGTGCAACGCTGGCTGCTCAATTTGCGATAGAATCATTAAGTTCCACGAAGCACCGATCGCAGCAGTTCCACTACCGTGGGCACCATTGGGATCGTCGCCTCGGCCGTTGATCGCACCGGACGGAAACACCAAGAAGGTGTCGTGATAGTTGTGGACGCCTAACTGCAACTGCTTCAGCTTGTTCGAGCACGACATCCGCCGCGCTGCTTCTCGGGCCTGCTGTACTGCAGGAAGTAGCAGTGCAATAAGGACTCCGATAATGGCGATCACCACCAGTAATTCAACTAGCGTAAAGCCTGATTCTGATCTACGTGAAACGCGATTTGGAAGATTGACAACCTTCATGACGGTCTCCATGTCAGCGTGCGAGAAAAAAACATAAATGCAAAAAAGACATCACAAACTCGAATGACACTCGATGCGTCGACTGGCTGAGGGCATCAAGCACTGAATGCTTCAGACCAGCATGTGGATAATTTATCCGTCTTGTGTGAGAAGTCTATTCAGAATCTACCTTCACACTCTGCATTTCACGAAACGTTAACTCCAGGCGTTTTTCTTCTCGTATCCTTAATTGAAGGACCAACCCGGGAGTGTTTCCTCCTAACGCGGCGCAATGATCTCCAGTTCACATGTGAATATTATATCCGTCTATAACATGACCTAGTTACAGCCCATTTAGTCTCACCTCCTTGCCTGTCTTTACTTTTCACGCCGATCCAATGCGAAGCCTCGAAGTTTCGACTCACCCACAAGGACCAGGTAGCCGGTGTGATGAGCCATGAAAAGCCTTTTCACATGACGAGCAGGCTCTCTTACTTTTGAAGTACGTCCCCCTTAGCAGGAGGGATCGTCGTCAATACCAAAGCAATTCTTGTTGACTAGGAAGCCAGATCTCTACAATAGCTTCATCGAACCGTGGTCTTGGCTCGGAGTATCTCCCTTTGCATAGTTCCCTTTGCCGTTGTATGACGCACTTCACCATGCACCTAGGTTCGTTGGCGGGCGTAATTGTCGCGTGGGGAATCTTCTTCGGGATCGGCAACGCTTACGGTGAAACCCTATCTCAGGCGGAGGACTTATTCCGTCACGGGGCATATGAAAAGTGCATCGAGGTTGCCACTCAAGAGATCTCCGGCGGTCGCACTTTCATCGATTGGTACGTGCTAAAAACCGAAAGCGAACTGACCCTCGGTCGCTATGAGGATGCGGCCAAGACAATCGATGACGCTAAGAATTTTTCGCCCAGAAATCTCCGTCTGCTGTGGCTGGAACGAGAAGTACGCCACTTTAACGGACAGTCGAACCGAGCCAAAGAAGTGCTCGCCGAACTCGGTGCTCAGCTGGAACGCTCCAGCGGGATCTATCGCGACCTAGAAACCTCAATCGTGATCGGCAAGTTCTTTCTTGAGATCGGAGCTGATCCCAAGCGAATTCGTATCGATCTATTCAAGCCGATTCAAAAGCGGGCTCCTGGCTTACCCGCTGCCTACATCGCCGCTGCGGAGTTAGCACTCTCGAAGAATGACTTTGCTTTGGCTGCGGAAGACTTCCAGTTGGCCATGAAAGTAGACGAAGACAATCCGCGAATCTTGTACGGGTTGGCCCAGGCATTCGAACCGAGCGATTCAAAGAAAGCGGAAGAATATCTCCAGCAAGCAATAAAGATCAACCCGAAGCACATTCCAAGCTTGCTGATGATTGCCGAAAGTCACCTTTCGGCCGAACGCTATAAGGAAACCGAGAAACTGCTGGCCGAGGTGCTGGAAATCAATCCTCATCACCCTAGTGCCTGGGCATTACACGCCGTGCTGGCGCATCTGGCAAACGCCCCGTCCCGCGAAGACGAATGTCGCAAAAAGGCCTTAGCCCATTGGAAAGACAATCCGGAAGTTGACTATCTCATCGGTAAGCATCTGGCGAGAAAGTACCGCTTCGCCGAAGCGGCCTCAGCTCAGCGGCGGGCACTAAAGTTCGATAGCGACTTTCTCCCGGCCAAAATGGAGCTTTCCAACGATCTGTTGCGACTCGGACACGAGGAACAAGGGTGGAAGCTGGTTGACGAGGTTTTCGAGGCCGACAACTACAATGTCGTTGCTCATAACCTAGCAACCCTACAAGAGCACATGGCCAAATTTCGCACGCTTGAGAGCAATGGCTTTATCGTGCGCATGGATACCCATGAAGCAGCCATTTATGGAGATCGTGTTTTAGAACTTCTTCGCGAGGCCAAGTCGGTTCTGTGCGAGAAATACGACGTAGAGCTGAATGATCCAATTGCGATCGAGATCTTCCCCAAGCAGCAAGACTTCGCGATCCGAACGTTTGGATTACCTGGCGGAGCGGGGTTCTTGGGGGTTTGCTTCGGCAATGTGATCACCATGAATTCGCCGGCCTCCCAAGCCGACAATCCTACCAATTGGGAAGCCGTTTTGTGGCACGAGTTTTGTCACGTCGTCACATTAAACAAGACCCACAATAAGATGCCGCGGTGGCTCAGCGAAGGGATCTCGGTGTATGAAGAAAAACTGCGAGATCCATCGTGGGGCCAATCAATCTCGCCAACGTATCGGCAAATGATCTTGGAGGACGAACTCACGCCGGTTAGCGAGTTAAGTGGAGCGTTTCTGCGTCCGCAGAGCTCGAAGCATTTGATGTTTGCCTACTATGAATCGGCCCTGGTGGTCGAGTTTTTGGTAGATCAGTTTGGCATCGAAACGCTCCGGGCGATTCTCGATGAGTTGGGCAAGGGGCTGCAGATCAATGATGCGATAACTCGGCATGCAGCTCCTCTAGATGCCATTGACGCTGGCTTTCAAAAATTTATCCTGGATCGTGCCCGGGCCTTTGCCCCGGAGGCCGACTTTAGCACCGACGACTTGCCGCCACCGCAGATTGCCAAGCTTCAACCATGGCTAGAAGAACACCCCAATAGCTTCCCTGGACTCCAGCAATACGCCGCGTTACTGTTTCGCGAGAAAAAGTATGCGGAAGCCATGGAGCCGATCGACAAGTTGCTGCAACTGGCCCCAGACTATGCCGGCGAAGGGAGCCCATTACTCTTGAAGGCCCAAATTTTAAAAGAATTGGGCGAAACCCAGCAAGAGTTGGCGGTGTTAGAACAACTGGCAGTGCTGCGCGCGGATGCGATCGATATCTATCGGCGTCTGGCAGAGATGCAGGCGGAAACGAACCAATGGGAGTCCGTTGTCCTCAATGCCCGGCGAATTCGGGCCGTCAATCCACTCATTCAGGAACCATATCTCTTGCTGGCTCGTGCCGGAGAGCAGACCAATGATGGAAAGACAGCCATCGAAGGACTATCGACGCTGTCCAGATTAGACCCGTACGATCCTGCCGAAATTCATTTTCGTCTCGCCCAACGATTGCATGCGTCAAAGCAAGACAAGGAAGCGTTACGGCATATTCTTTTGGCATTAGAGGAAGCCCCCCGATATCGCGATGCCCTGCAATTGCTGCTTGCCCTTACCGAGAACGACTCGGCTGAGCCTGACCGGGCTTCGCCTAACAAGGATGATTCCCAGTGATGTCGAAATCGAAATCGGTCCGAATCCTTTGTCTGTTTCTCTCGATCACGCTACTAGCGAGTGTGGTCTGGGCTCAGTTTTCAGGTGGCTTTCGATCCCGGGGACGCTTTAGCCGGAACGCGGCTCCTACCCGCGGAGCCCAGAACGACTGGGAATTCGACGAGAAGTTTGAACACGAAGCCTTCCGCTTTGCCCGGGTGAAGTACACCTCGTATGGCTATCGCGACAAATGGGCAACCGACTTTCCCGAGAGTGATCTGAATCTGCCACACCGCCTGCGAGAGTTGACTTCTATGGAAGTTCATCCCGAGAGCGTAATCGTCGAATTGACCGATGACGATCTATCCAACTACCCGTTCCTTTACATTGTGGAACCAGGGCAGATGAACCTCACCGAAGGCGAAGTCACCGGGCTTCGTAATTATCTTCAAAGCGGCGGCTTCCTGATGGTCGACGACTTTTGGGGCGAGGAGGAATGGCAAACCTTTTATCACAACATCAAACGTGTCTTCCCAGATCGCGAGCCGCAAGAGCTTCCTTTAGAACACGACATATTCCACCTGGTTTACGACCTAGCCGAAAAACCGATGATCGTCAGTATCGGCACCTGGATGCGCGGGGGCGGAACCGAACGCCACGACGCCGACGAGCCGCACTACAAAGGCATATTTGACGACAAGGGACGCATGATTGTGGTCATTTGCCATAACACCGATCTGGGCGACGGCTGGGAAGAGGAAGGGGTCGATCCCACCTATTTCAAGCAATATTCAGAACGCTTTGCCTACCCCTTGGGAATCAACATCATTACCTATGCAATGACTCACTAGCCCTGCATTTTAGCGGATTACTGCCAAGCCCTCGCCCATTATCCCACCAGAAAGTCTAACAATCGTGAGTACTGAGATTGAAGACCATGACTTTGAACAACAAGCGGTCGAGCAGATCCGCGATGGCCGTGAAAAAATCGTGGCCGAGCTTTCCAAGACCGTTATCGGCCAACAGGAAGTCGTCGAACAACTGCTGTTGTGCCTCTTCGCTGGCGGTCACTGCCTAATTACCGGAGCCCCCGGCCTTGCCAAAACTTTGCTGGTCAACTCCATCTCGAAGATCTTTGATCTCGAATTTCGCAGAATTCAATTCACGCCTGACTTAATGCCTGCCGATATCACCGGCACTGAAATCTTGGAAGAAACCGAGGAAGGCCGTCGCAAACTTCAGTTTGCTAAAGGACCGATTTTCGCCAACGTCATCCTCGCCGATGAAATCAACCGCACACCTCCCAAGACCCAGGCTGCCTTGTTGGAGGCCATGCAGGAACATCAGGTCACGGCGGCTGGCGTTCGCTACGCACTCGAAGAGCCGTTCTTCGTGCTCGCCACGCAAAACCCGATTGAAATGGAAGGGACCTATCCCCTACCCGAGGCCCAGCTCGATCGGTTTATGTTTAACATCTGGATGGACTATCTCCCAGAAGACGATGAAGTTGCCGTCGTCAATCAAACTACCTCGCGTCGGCCCGAACCTATCAGCCCGCTATTTTCCGGCGAAGACGTCCTACGCTTTCACGATATCGTCAAGAAAGTGCCAGTGGCAGAGAACTTGGTACGCTATGCCGTGCGATTAGCTGATGCTTCGCGTCCAGGACGACCATCGACTCCCGAATTTATCAACCAGTGGGTAATGTGGGGCGCGGGTATCCGTGGCGCTCAATACCTGGTTTTGGGAGCGAAAGCCAGAGCCTTGCTGCTGGGAAGGACGCACGTCACCTCCGATGACATCAAAGCCCTTGCCCACGTCACCTTGCGACACCGGATACTAGTCGGCTATCGCGCCGAGGCCGAAGGCATCACGGTCGAAAAGGTGATCGATCAGCTTCTTACCTCGGTTCCAGTCCCGGGGGCAAGATGAGCAGCGGATTGCCATCGTCGGTCAGTAAAGCCGGTCGCCCAGCGGGTGCGGCTTCGTTGATCGATCCCGCCTCACTCATGCGTATCAAGAACCTGGAACTACGAGCTAGGGCCGTCGTCGAAGGCTTTTTGACCGGCATTCATCGTTCGCCATATCACGGGTTCTCGGTCGAGTTCACCGAGTACCGCCAATATTCACCCGGTGACGATACTCGCTTCCTCGACTGGAAACTCTACGGGCGATCCGATCGCTACTTCATCAAATGCTTCGAGGACGAAACGAATCTGCGCTGCTACTTACTGGTCGACTTGAGCCGCTCGATGAGCTTCGGAACACTTGGCTACACCAAAGCCGACTATGCCAAAACTACGGCAGCGACCATCGCCCATTTCCTTTCGTTGCAGCGCGACGCCGTCGGGTTAATGACCTTCGACGAGTCGATAACCGATCGCATTCCCGCGCGGTTTAGGCCCGGACATATCCACCAAATTATGATGAGCCTGGAACGCGCCGAATCAGGTTCAGCAACTGACATCGAGAAACCGCTTGAACAAATCGCTGCTACGGTCGTCAAGCGTGGCCTGGTGGTTCTTATTTCCGACCTGCTCACGCCGATCGGATCCCTGAAGAAGCAACTCGGGTTCCTGAGGGCACGCGGGCACGAAGTCGTCATCCTGCGGGTGCTTGATCCGCGCGAGCTCGACTTTCAGTTCGATCAGCCAGCCATGTTTCATGATGTGGAAACCGGCAAAGACCTGTATATCGATCCGGAACAAGCCAGGCAGAAGTATCTCGACCAATTTCGAGAACATTCCCAATCCATTCACACGATCTGTCAAAACATGGGAGTGGAATTACTCCAGATTTCAATCGATCGGTCGCTAGAATTGATTTTATTCGATCTTCTGGCCGACCGATTAAAACGTGGTAGATCGGTCGTGCGGCAAAGAATCCCGCGTGCAGGAGGCGTGGCATGAGCGTTCTCTCTGGACTCTTTCTATTGGGTGCTGCCGCAATTGTCGGCCCTTTCCTGTTTCACTTGATCCGCCGCACGCCCAAGGCTCGCTACGAATTCAGTTCGCTGATGTTCCTGCAGCCGTCACCGCCACAGTTAACGCGCCGGAGTCGGCTCGATCAATGGTTACTGCTGCTTCTTAGATCGCTGATCATTTTGCTATTGGCATTCGCTTTCATGCGGCCGTTCTTTCGCACGTCGACCAATCTTTCGCCCGATGATGTTCCCCGCCGTCATGTGGCGATCCTTGTCGATCAAAGTGCGAGCATGCGTCGGGCCAACGTCTGGCGACAAGCCATTGATCAAGCTAATCAGGTCCTCGATAACCTTGAAGGGTCGGACGAAGTATCTCTATATACTTTCGATGAAAAATTGACACCGCTGGTTACCGCCGAAGAATCAGTCCAACTCGATCGCCCACAACGTCGAGAGATGATCCGAACTCGCCTCGCTGAAATAGCGCCGACCTGGTCGGCAAGTAACCTGGGGGCCGCATTGGTCGGCGTCGCCGAGCGTCTGTCAGCCAACGATGACCTCCGTCAAACGAAAGCCACATTGCAAATCGTTCTAATCAGCGACACGCAAGCTGGCTCTCAGATCGATCGACTGCAAACGAGCCAATGGCCTGAGTCGGTCCGCGTTGACGTTCGTACAATCACACCGGATGACGACTCGAACGCGCGAGTCAGGCTGGTAGAAGCTAACAAAGGTACCGATGCTGGCACCTCGCCCCCCCGCGTACGCGTAAGAAATACTTCCAATTCCGACATTAATCAATTCGAAGTGATATGGCACCGGGGAGACCAGCCTGCCTCCCGTCCAGTTTCCTTCTACGTTCCCCCAGGCGAGAGCCTAGTGCTGGATGCCCCCTGCGAACCAGGCTCACCTGGCCCAGATCGAGTTGAGCTTAGCGGTGATGGTGTTGGCATGGAATTCGACAACACATTTTACGTAGTCCCCCCCCTGCAAGAACAGGTTTCGATCGCCTACTTCGGCTCCGACTTTGCGGATGATCCCGAAGGAATGCTCTTCTATCTCAGTCGCGCATTCAGTGAGACCGCCAACCGCAAGGTGGAGGTTATAGCCATCGATGCGGAAACCGTTCCTGATTGGAACGATTTAGCCGAAACTGTTCCACGCCTAGTGATTATCACGCAGGCTCCAAGCGAAGACCAGCAAAACCTTTTGGACGCTTATCTTCAACGCGGAGGGCACGCCGTCGTGGTCCTGCAAAACGACGACATGGTGCGTGACATGTCTGGATGGCTTAGCGACGTTCGCTTAGCTTCCGAGGAAGTCAAAAACGACGCGTCTTCTACTGGATCGTATGCCATGTTGGGACAGATCAATTTTCAACATCCTCTGTTTACTCCTTTTTCTGCGGCGCGCTACAACGATTTTACTACCATCCGATTTTGGCAGCATCGCAATGTACGCCTTAGCGATGAAACGTCTGCCGAAGTGATTGCCCGGTTTGAGGGCGGTACCCCAGCAATTTGGTCGATGAATCGCGGCAAAGGACAAATTTATGCCCTGAGCACTGGCTGGAACCGAGCCGATAGTCAGCTCGCTCTATCGACCAAGTTTCTCCCTTTGTTGTCGCGCTGGTTGGAGTTGGCCGATCAGCAAAAGCTGGCATCGCGTTTCTATTTCGTAAACCAAAGCGTTCCTCTGCCCCCTGCAAGTGGAAAGAAAACAATTCAAACTCCAGGCGGAAACACCGTACAATTGGCGGATAACGCCACAGCGTTTGCGGATACAACCGAGCCAGGGATTTACTTGCTGCGACAAGGAAGCCAAGAGCTTCCCTTCGCGGTGAACATTGCCGACGCCGAAAGCGATACGCCGCCGTTGGAACTTGATCGGCTCGAGCAGTTCGGCATTCCATTGGGCATGGCTCCTACGCATGCCGAGCAAATATCGGAGCTTCGACAGCTCCAAGATCGAGAGCTCGAAAGTCACCAGAAGGTGTGGAAGTGGCTGGTCGTTTCGGTGCTACTGCTTTTGGCGGTTGAGACATTTCTCGCTGCCCGCAGGTCGCATGTTCCCACTCCGGATTTGGGAGAAGCATAGTCATGGATCACGAACTCATCATCCATTTGGACCGTGTCGCCCGTCGCCTTCGATCGTTTCACTTTTGGAGCGGCATGGGAATCGTCTGGGGTTCGGCCGCGATCTTCATCGGCCTGTTGTATGCGTTCAATCAGGCAACCGGACGAATCCTTGACGGAAGTGTTCTTATCGTCGCCGCCATCGGCGTGACAGGCTCGTTATTGGTGATCTGGACTAGCAGCCGCTCTGCTCGAAACGTCCACCAGGTCGCTAATCTTGTGGAATCCAAATACCCTAAGCTCGATTCGGTTCTATTGACGGCCGTTGAACAACAGCCTAACAGTTTAACCGGCCGGCTCGGTTATCTGCAGCAAGATGTCATCGGGCAGGCAATCCGGCACGCCCACAGCCATAGTTGGGAAAACGTGATCACGCCCGGTCAGTTGCGATGGGCACGACTGGCAGCGTGCGCGGGTCTGGCCGCTACGTTACTCGCGGCGATCGCGCTAGACCGGCTCAATCACGATCTGCTGACGACGTCGTCTTCGGCCAGTCTTGCTTATCAAGATATTGTTTCCGCAGATACTATCTTTGAAGTAGAGATCGAACCCGGCGATACAGAAGTGGAACGTGGCTCTGGCTTCTTAGTTTTGGCGAAGTTTCTCAAGAGTCTGCCATCGGAAGCAACACTCGTTTACACAACGGAAGATGGAAATCAGCACTCTCTGCCGATGTCACGTTCCCTCGACGATCCCTTATTCGGAGGTCGCGTTCCAGCTGTCTCGGAGCCGCTAACTTACCGAGTTGAATTCGGTAACCAGACCACACGCGACTTTCAGGTCGACGTGTTTGAGTTCCCTCTAATGCTTCAAACCGATGCTCGCTTGGTCTTTCCCGGCTATACAGGCCAGGAAGAAAAGTTCGTACCAGATGTTCGCCGCGTGTCTGCTGTGGAAGGAACGCGGCTCACCCTATTGTGCCGTGTTAATAAACCATTAGCATCGGCGCAGTTCATTGAGCAAACAGATTCCGGAGAACAAACCCTTTCGCTTCAAACTGTCCCAGGCGACCCGCTCACCTACACGACCACATTTTCTGTGGATCGATCCCGCGAACTCACCCTTCATCTGACCGATGCCGATCAACGCACCAACCAGCATCCACAGCAACTGCAGATCACCATGATCGCAAATCTGCCCCCGGATATTAAGCTGACGGCACCAACCAAAGACATCGAAGTATCTCCCATCGAGGAAGTCGACTTAGCCGCTTCCGCCTGGGACGACTTTGGCTTGAAACGCGTCGGGATAAACTACTCGATCCCCGGCCAAGTTGACCAGGACATTTCCCTGGGTGACTCTTTCCCCAGTAAAGAACGAGTAGAGCTAGAGCACCTGTTGGCACTCGAATCCCTCGAAGCTCAACCCGATCAACTTCTGTCCTGGTACTTCTGGGCGGAAGACATCGGCCCCGATGGCCAGATGCGGCGTACGATGAGTGATATGTTCTTCGCCGCAGTCCGCCCCTTCGATCAAATCTTCCGACAGGGCCAGCAGCCACCAGAAGGATCGCAGCAACAACAACAGCAAGGCGGACAAAATGCAGAGCAAGCCCAAGAGCTTGCCGAACTGCAAAAACAGATTATCGGGGCGACTTGGAAGATCATTCGCCGCGAAACGCTAGACCTTCCCACGACATCGTTTCCTGCCGATACGCAACTGCTCATAGAGTCGCAAGATTCGGCGATGATCCAACTAGAGCAGCTACAAGACAATCTGCAAGATGTTACCTCGATCGAGCATGCCGCCGTGGTTCGCAACTTAATGCAGAGTGCGATCGAAAGACTGCAGTTGGCAATCGAAGGGGCATCGCCGACCAAGCTGAAAGATGCCCTGCAGGCTGAGCAAGCTGCCTATCAAGGCCTGCTTCACTTGCGTGCTCGAGAGCATGAGGTCGTTCAATCCAGCCAGTCTCAGCAGCAGTCAAGCCAGTCGCAGCAATCTCAGAACAACCGGGCCCAGCAGCAGCTACAACAACTTCAGCTCCAGGAAGACGAGAACCGTTACGCCCAAGAACAACAGGCCCAAACCGAGCAACAGCAAGAGGCCCGCGAAGACCGACAAATCCTCAACCGATTGCGAGAACTTTCACAGCGACAGGCAGACCTTAATGAGCGAATCCAAGAACTGCAAGGTGCCTTGGAAGCAGCCGAGGACGAACAAGAGCAAGCCGAAGCCCAACGGCAACTCAAACGCTTACGCGAAGAGCAGGAACAGATCCTCCGCGATACCGAAGAACTACAACAGCGGATGGAGCAGCCCAACAACCAGGAACGCATGGCCGAGCAGCGGCAGCAACTGGAACAGGCCCGCGAGAATATCCAGCGTTCAACCGAAGCAATCGAGCAGCAAATGGTAACCCAAGCCGCCAATGAAGGAACGCGTGCCCAGAGAGAACTCAATGAATTGCGAGAAGAGTTTCAGCGGCAAACCTCGCATGAATTCGAGCAGGAGTTACGAGACATTAATGACCAGGCTGAACAACTGGTAGAAGCCGAACAAGAGGTTGCGCGCCAACTTGACAACTTACGCTCGGAGAAGTCTGAGCAAACCAATTCCCTTCGTGAGTCCAACGGCCAAGACGAGCTTGGAGGGCAGATCACCGAGCAGCGAGAACGGCTGGAGCAACTGCTGCAGCGTATGCGTGACACGGTCGAGCAGGCCGAGCAATCTCAGCCACTGTTGGCCGAGAAGTTGTACGAATCAATTCGCGACACACGGAACTCAAAACCTAACGATGCCCTTAAAGAAACCGAGATGTTGGTCGATCGCGGTTTCATCGATCAGGCAGCCCAGCGAGAACAGCAAGCCCGAGAGGGAATCGAGCAACTCGCCGAAGGAATTCAACAAGCGGCCAATCAGGTACTCGGTGATGAAACCGAAATGCTTCGCCGCGCTCTCGACGAACTAGAGCGTCTCAACGAAGACCTGGAAGGGGAGCTATCCCGCGCCGGCGGACAGCAACAACCAGGACAGCAACAACCAGGACAGCAACAACCAGGACAGCAACAACCAGGACAGCAACAACCAGGACAGCAACAACCAGGACAGCAACAACCAGGACAACAACCAGATCGCGACGGCAGCCTAAATCGTCTCGACACTGGTGGTGGACTTGATCGGTTTTTGGGGGGAGGCAGTAACCAAGATACGTCTCCCTTTTCTGGTGACGATTTTGTGGACTGGTCGGACCGACTACGCGATGTTGAGGAAATAGTGAACGACCCCGAGTTGCGAGCCGAGGCAGCTCGTATCCGGGACGAGGCCCGCGAGCTTCGGCGCGAGCATATCGAAACCTCGGCGTCTCCACAGTGGGATATCATCCAAAAGAAGATCGCAAAGCCGCTGGCCCAGCTTCAAAATCGTGTGGCTGAGGAACTTCTCAGACGCACTGCCGAGGAAGCCCGTGTACCGCTCGACAAGGATCCCGTCCCGTCTCAGTACGAGGAGGCTGTCCGCCAGTATTACGAACGCTTGGGGAGCAGTGAATGAGCTACTGGTTCCATGATCAATGGATATTTCAGTGGCCCAACGTCTGGGCTGCTCAAGAGTGGGTCATCCCCGCAACCGCGATCGGCGCTGGATTGTTCGTAATCATTCTGTGGGCCTACCGCTCGATCCACGCACCGTTATTCGTAAAGCTGGCCTGTGCCACGGCCAAGACATTAGCGGTCCTCCTTCTGGCTTCACTTTTGGTCGAGCCAATGCGAAGTGAAACGAAACCCGTTCCAGGAGCCAATCTCTTCGTTGTGCTTGCCGACTGCTCGCAAAGCTTACAAGTCATCGACCCTGACCAAAGCGTCACACGTGCTGAACAATTGAAAAAGCGTCTTGATCGCTCTGAGTCGTGGCAGGTGCGTCTAGGACAAGAATTCGATGTACGTCGCTACGAGTTCGACGATCAATTGTCGCCGGTGACCGACTTTCAAAATTTTTCCGCTGACGGCCGGGCCTCGGCCCTGTTGTCTGCGTTAGAGTCGATCGCCGATCGCTTCTCCAATCGTCCGATCGCCGGCGTGCTTCTGCTGACCGATGGTAATGCGACGGATACCACTGAGGATACCGTCGATTGGAGCAAGTACCCTCCCGTCTTTCCCGTACAAATCGGATCTGACGAGCCTGCGGTCGATATTCAAGTACACCGGGTCGCTGCCAGCCAGACCAACTTTGAAGCATCGCCCGTCACCGTGACAGCAGATATCAGCGTTACCGGCTTCCCCAGCGAACCGATCGTGGTCGAACTGCTTGATGAACACGGCGAAATTCTCGAAACGCAAACAGTCACTAAAGTACGAGAAGGCCAGTTGTTTGCGACCCGGTTTCAAATCAAGCCGGGCCAGCGAGGCGTCTTGTTTTATCAGATTCGCGCGTATGCCGAGTCACAGCAAGGCGTCTTCGAGGATGCCAGCAAGAGTTCAGAGGCAACCCTTCTTAATAACAGCCGCACCGTGATGGTAAATCGCGGTCATGGACCGTACAAAGTTCTCTACGTATCGGGGCGCCCCAACTGGGAGTTCAAATTCCTAAATCGATCCCTGTCCGAAGACGACGAAGTTGAGCTACATGGGCTGATTCGTATTGCCAAAAAGGAACCGCGATTCCAATTCCGCGAGAAAGATTCCAACGCCAACCGCATCTTTACCAATACCGACGACCAGGCAAAAGAGCAGGTCGAACAATACGATGAACCAGTTCTGTTGCGTGTCGGAAAGCTAGAACAAGGAGAGCTTTCCGGGGGATTTCCCAAATCTGCCGACGAGTTGTTTCCGTACCACGCGATCATTTTAGATGACCTGGAAGCCGATTTTTTTTCGCAACAACAAAAGTCTCTTATCCAGGAATTTGTCAGTCTGCGTGGGGGCGGCTTACTAATGCTCGGTGGCGGTGAGTCGTTTGTCGAAGGGGACTATCTTCGCTCTCCGATCGGCGATGTCTTGCCCATTTATCTAAATAGCGTCTCACCACGACCTGGCGCCGGTGAGTTCTCACTAGCGCTGACACGCGAAGGGCTGTTAGAACCATGGATCCGAGTTCGAACGACGCAGCAGCAAGAGCAGCAGCGTCTCGATTCAATGCCCCAACTGCGCATACTCAACGAGGTGGGGGCACTCAAACCCGGTGCCAGTGAATTGTTGTCAATTGTCTCGAATCGTGGCGAAAGTCGCCCCGGTCTTGTTACCCAGCGATTTGGCAAGGGACGCACGGCGGCCTTTCTGATAGGAGACCTTTGGAGGTGGAAGCTTCACCACTCATCGCGCGACAACGACGACTTCGAGCGCACTTGGCGGCAAACCATTCGCTGGCTTATCGCAGATGTTCCCCAGCGAGTTCGTGTGGAGGCGTTCTCGATTAAGGAGGCCCCGAACCAACCCGTTAAGGTTGCGATCCAGGTCAGCGACGAAAGCTATCAGCCTCTGGATAATGCAGAAGTGAACATCGAAGTTACAACTCCATCGGAGGAACACCTCAGCCTAAAAGCAGAACCGAAGGACGCTGTCTCTGGCCAGTACAGTTCCAACTATGTATCTCGCACTGTTGGACCTTACCGAGCAACGGTCATCACGAATAATCCGGACGGCAGCGAAATCGAACGAGTCGAAACAGGCTGGGTAGCCGATCCGGCTGCCGAGGAGTTTGCCAATCTACAGCCTAACGTAAAGCTACTACAGTCAATCGCCCAAGCATCAGGGGGCGAACTGATTCCGCTCGACCGACTCGAGGCTTTCGTCAGTACGCTTTCGGACCGTGAAATTCCCATCGCGGAACCGACGGTTCGTTCTGTCTGGCATACTTGGGGAGTCTTTCTGTTGGCAATCAGTTTGTTAAGCATCGAATGGGGACTTCGTCGCTGGAAGGGACTTGCCTGAGATGATGTGGTTTTTAACGTGCGTTGTATTGCTTGCACCAGCAGGTACTGAGGCGAAACAGGAAACCCCAGAAACAATTGTCGTCGTTGTCGTCGGCGAACCTGGGGACGATAAATACCAAGAACTCTTCACGCAGTGGGCAGAGCGGTGGAAAACTGCCACAGAGCAAACGACTGCCCGGCTCGTCACCATTGGACTGGATGAGTCCGGTTCCTCCGACCCACCAGATCGTCTGTTTTTGGAAGAAACCCTGGCGGCACTGATTAAGGAACCACCCCAAACGCTCTGGCTTGTATTAATCGGGCACGGCACGTTCGACGGAAAGAAGGCCAAATTCAATCTGCGCGGCCCCGATATCAGCGCGGAGGAGCTTTCTGAGCTTCTTTCTCCTATCTCCTGTCGCATGGCGATTATCAACTGTGCATCGGCAAGCGGTCCGTTCATTCATCCACTCTCTGGCCGCGATCGCATCATCGTTACCGCAACACAAAGTGGTTATGAATACAATTTTGCTCGGTTCGGGGACTTCCTTTCACAAACAATCGGCGATTCCTCAGGCGATTTGGACAAAGACGGTCAGACCTCGCTGCTGGAAGCCTGGATCGCGGCATCCAAGCAGACACAAAATTATTACGACTCGCAGTCGCAACTAGCAACCGAGCATGCTTTGCTTGATGACAACGGCGACAGAAAAGGGACGCCTGCCGATTGGTTCCGTGGGATTTACGTCACCAAGTCTTCCAAAGATAACTCGATCCCTGATGGCACTTTAGCGAACCAATTTATCTTGGTACCCGACCAAGGCAGACCCATCTTTCCCCAAGAACTGTTAGCAGAGCGAAACCAACTCGAACATAAGTTAGCACAGCTTCGACAGCAGAAATTGGAACTCGGCGACGAGGAGTATCTAAGCCAATTGCAGGCGATTTTGGTTCCCCTGGCGAAGCTTTACCAAGCAGTTGAGCCTTCCCCCGGCAAAGACGCCGAAGCGGAGTCATCGGAAGCAAGTCCGTAACGCGGCCATCTTGGCGTAATAAGCGAAGCGCACAGTAAACGCAGCGATCATAACGCGGCGTTTATCTATCAGTCTCGAATTGAGTCCAATGTTAGAACTCGTTGATTCGTTCAGGAATATTCGGCAATGGTTGGAACTTCCATGCGTGGTCTAGCAATCCAAGGAGCAACATGAGATCAAGATCGTGAGTGGAAACGGTCCATTACTGGATTGGCCGTACGGCCAATCCGTCCCTCGGGCATCATCGTCTTACCTAGTTTCACACAATCCGATAACGCAAGCGAAAACATGGAGGAATTTAGACAAAGCTGGGTTTAAATAGCAACCCTTGCCCGCTAGCACTGCCTATGAAATTGGGGATAAAACTTTCCTGAATTCCCGACCAGCAAGTCACCCCAGGCCACCTATTTGATACAATTGCCACGCCCCTCCTAACACCCACATATTAATAGTTTGTTTTACCCGGGCCTCTCCGGCCAAATTGTTAAGCCAAGTCACTTAGAGAGCATTTTATGCGTACCCCTCGTTTGCCTCGCCCTACCGACATGAAGTCTAAGAAAGCCAAACGACGCTCGAATCGGCGTGGCTTTAGTGCCCGGCTCCCGATGTCGGAGCAGCTCGAATCGCGTCTTGTACTAACCGCTTCTGGTTTCCCAGGCAATGACTGCCCTCCGGACCTTGATCTTTCAGGCGTTGGCGAGCTACAGATTGTCGTCGGTCAGCCGCTTAATATCGACTTGTACGCCAATGGCGCGACAGCCGTCGACTTAGACCTGGACAGCAATCCGACCGGCGACACCATTCGCCTAGTACTAGATCCCGATGTAGGGACCGATACACCGGTTGGGGCGACAATCACCACAGACGGCGTCTTTAGCTGGACGCCAACCGCAGGGCAAGTTGGCACCTTTCAAATTCCTGTGATTGCGATCGACCAAGGCACGCCATCTTTGGCAGACGTAGAGTTTCTGACCGTGGTTGTCTCGGCAACCGGTGATCAGGCACCTTCGGTAGACCTGAACGGCCCAGCCGCTGGCGTTGGGTTTTCGACTGTCTTGACGGAGAATGGTGGCCCTGTTGCCGCGACCGATCCTGCACTCACAATTACCGATGCCGACAGCGCAAACTTGGTTTCGGCCACGATCACTTTGACGAACTTTCAAGACGGTGCCGACGAGGTCCTGGCCGTCGATACGACCGGAACCTCAATCGCGGCTTCTAGCTACAACCCAGCGACCGGCGAATTGACCCTGACCGGCTCTGATACACTGGCCAACTACATTACCGTTTTACAATCACTTACGTACGACAACACATCCGAAAACCCGACGATTTTGGATCGCACGATCCAAATCACAGTCAACGATGGTGGCCTGAGCAGCCCGATCGTTATTTCCACCATTTCGATTGTGGCCGAAAACGATGCCCCCACGGTCGATCTAAATGGTGCGCCGGCAGGAATCGATTTCGCAGCCACGTTCACTGAAGGAGATGGAGCGACATCCATCGTGGATGCTGGGGTCGTTGTTGACGATGTCGATAGCGAGAACCTGGAATCGGCCACGATCACGCTGACCAATCTCATCGATACCGACGACGAATTTCTAGCCGTCGATATTAGCGGGACTTCCATCATCCAATTGTACGACGCCTCGACCGGAATCCTTACGCTTTCCGGCATCGAAACGCTCGCAAACTATCAGCTCGTGCTATCGACGCTGGTTTACAACAACACCTCCGTTGACCCTGACGAAACCGATCGAAATGTTGAGGTGATCGTCAACGACGGCACTACCGACAGTGCCACAGCAACTATCACGATCACTGTCCAAAGTGTGAACGAAGCCCCTGACTTGGCTCCGATTGATGATCAGACGGCCCAGCTCGGCACCGTGTTCCAGCTTACCGTAACGGCTAACGACCCAGACGGGGATGACCTGACTTTCCAGTTAGATCACGATGGTGCCGGCGCGAATATCCCGGCTTTAGCAACCATCACGAAGACAAGCGACACGACCGCACTAATTGAATGGACGCCTACTGCCGGTGACGGTGCAGGCCCGTTCACATTTGTTGTTCTCGTCACTGATGACGCATCGACTCCGCTGGCCGATTCAGAAACATTTGTCGTGACCCTCACAACAAGTCCACCAGAGGTCGACTTAAACGGCGAGGGCACTGGCATCGATTTCGCCGCTTCCTTCACCGAAGGGGATGGCCCCGTAAGTGTCGTTGATGTCACGGCTACGGTAACCGACCCAGACAGCACGAATATCGAGTCGGCCACGATCACGCTGACCAATCTCATCGACACCGACGACGAATTCCTGGCCGTCGATGTTAGCGGGACTTCCATCAACCAATTGTACGACGCCTCGACCGGAATTCTCACGCTTTCCGGCAGCGAATTGGTGGCCGACTATCAGCAAGTGATCCGTACGCTAACTTACAATAACGTTTCGGAAAACCCAGACACCACTGACCGTACAATCGAGGTGGTCGTCAATGATGGCACCGATGACAGTGCCACAGCGACCATTTCGGTTACCGTCGAAGGTGTGAACGACGCTCCTAACCTGGAATCTATAGATGATCAGACGGCCCAGCTTGACACCGTGTTTCAGATTACCGTAACGGCCACCGACCCAGACGGGGATGACCTGACTTTCCAGTTAGATCACGATGGTGCCGGCGCGAATATCCCGGCTTTAGCAACCATCACGAAGACAAGCGACACGACCGCACTGATTGAATGGACGCCTACTGCCGGTGACGGTGCAGGCCCGTTCACATTTGTCGTTCTCGTCACTGATGATGCATCGACTCCGCTGGCCGATTCAGAAACGTTTGTCGTAACCCTTCTGACGGATCCACCGGAAGTCGACTTGAATGGTGAGGGTGCAGGCATCGATTTCGCCGCTTCCTTCACCGAAGGGGATGGCCCCGTAAGTGTTGTTGATGTCACGGCTACGGTGACCGACCCAGACAGCACGAATATCGAGTCGGCCACGATCACGCTGAACAATCTCATCGACACCGACGACGAATTTCTGGCCGTCGATGTTAGCGGGACTTCCATCAACCAATTGTACGACGCCTCGACTGGAATTCTCACGCTTTCCGGCAGCGAATTGGTGGCCGACTATCAGCAAGTGATCCGCACGCTAACTTACAATAACGTTTCGGAGGATCCTGACATCACTGATCGTGCGATCGAAGTTATCGTCAACGATGGCGTGAACAACAGCGCTGTCGCGAACATCACGGTCGCGGTCGCCGCCGAGAACGATTCTCCCCAACTGACCCTTCCAGCTCCCTACGATTCGGGATCGCCAGTCGAAGTGGATATCGATACTGAGGTAACGTTCGACATCCTGGTTGACGATCCAGACCATGCACCGATAAGCCGGACTTACATTCTCGACCTGGATGGCAGCGGCATTCCACTAGAGATCGCACAACCGACGCTAACAACGCCATCGGAAGGTGTCGCAGGCGGAACATTCAGCTGGACGCCTTCGCAAACCGGAACGTTCACTATCACAATTATCGTGTTGGACGGTGATGGGGCTCCTGACCAGGAGACGTTCATTTTGACCGTCGTTGACCCGATCGCTGCGAGCGGTCTTGAAGGTGAACCGTTCGATACGGAATTAAACGACTTGGCACTGATGGGGTTGATGGAAGACGAGATCTAGTCTCCCTTCTCACTTCATACAAGAAACACCCGACAGCCGAGAAATCTTACGTTTCTCGGCTGTCCTGTTATCCGGCTGGTTGGCAGCTGCTCGAACGACCTACGGACCTGCCGTATATGAATCCCATAAAAACTTCCTAGAGATCCGGATCCACAGTCCTGCGGGAAGTTTCGGTAACTATTATGGATATCACATTCACCCACACCTAAGTCCCGCGAATTTCCCTATGGCTACCCGACTACGAAAACATTTCTGCGAAGTTCTCGAGGGACGCCTCACGCTGACGGCCAACCCTGTTGGTCCCGTCGAACTGGTCAACGACGTCATCATCGGCGATCAGTTTGTCGAAACCGAAGGGGCCATTGCGGCAAACGGCGGGGGCTTGCTGATTGCCGTTTACGCAGGCAAGGGAGATGGCGACCAAGACGGCGTTTTCTTTCGTTCAATCGATGGCGACGGGAATTTCTCCGGTCCGTCTCAGTTGGTAAATCAAACAATAGCAGGCATTCAATCCAATGCTGCGGTCAGGATGCTTCCTGACGGTAGCTTCGTTATTGTTTGGCAAGGTCGCGGAGCCGGCGATCGCGAGGGAATCTTTGCCCGCTGGTACGATGCCAGCGGAAATCCCATCACTGACGAAGTATTGATCAATCAAACCACCGGCGGCGATCAAGAGAATCCGGCGGTTGCCGTTGACGCCGATGGCTCGACTTCCTTCGTTTGGCAAGGCGTTGGTGCCGGTGACTTTGATGGAATCTTTTATCGTCGATTCGATGCGACCGGTACCCCGCTTACCGGCGAAATCTTGGTGAATTCCACAACTTCCAACGAACAAGCCCAACCGGACATCGCGATCAACAGCAGCGGTGTCGCGTTGGTGACCTGGAGCAGTCGCCATCAGGATGGGAGCGATTGGGGAGTCTATGGTCAAAGATTCGCAACCGATGGTAGCAAGCTGGGCGCTGAGTTTCTCGTGAACACCAACACCGAAGACTCACAATCGGGCGCGGCGGTAATCGATTCAGGAGATGTATTTACGGTCGCCTGGCAAAGCCGCGATCAAGATGGCGATGGCTGGGGCATCTTTGCCCAGCAAGTCGACCCATCCGCTGGCCTGGTCGGTGAAGAGTTGCAGGTCAACAACATCAACACTGGCAATCAGTTAGAAGTCGCTTTAGCCCAGATCGACCAAGGCCAATTGATCGCGACGTGGACGAATGGAATTGCCGACGGTACCGGCTGGAACGTGAAAGCTACCGTCGTCGAGTTCAATTCCAGCAATGTGAATCCCGCCAACGAATTCTTCGTCAACACGGAAACAGCCAATAACCAGTTTGGCCATCAAAGTCGGCCCGCCGCAATCGCCGTAGATAACGCAATCGCGATTACCTGGGGTGGCGATGGACCAGTCGATCACGACGGTACATACTTGGCGTGCTTTCTGTTTGACGAGGTAAATATCGCCCCAGATATTACCCCCATCCCCAATCAGTCCGCCCAAGTGGGCGTGGAAATGATCGTCGAGGTCACAGCAACCGACGAGAATGAAGGGGATGTCCTGACCTACATACTCGATCCCGAAAGCTCGCCGGCCGGCGCCACGATTGAAAAAGTGAACAACAATCTGGCCATTATCCGCTGGACGCCAACCGCAGAATTCGCAGGCCAAGACGTTAGCTTTCAGGTTCTCGTGATCGATGATGGGGAACTACCACTTGCTGATTCCGAGCAGTTCACGGTAACCGTCGGCACCGCCAGCTAGCAATGCCACTGGACGGAAAACTCAATCCAACCGGAAAAGTTGGATTATTCCCCCTAGACTGCCGAAAAGTAATTGCAGCAAGCAATCCCCCTGCAAAAACGGATTACGCAAGGTCATCGGACGATGTTAACTCGAACGCTAGCTCTCGCCGTTCTATTTCAACTCGCGACAATCGCTTTGCCCCTCGTGCAGAGCGTACGCGCAGAGGTTCGGCCAACGAGGCTCACCACCAGTCGGCTGCCAACAAGCGGCGAGTTGAAATCAACCCAGCAATTGGTGGCCCGGCCCAGTCCACCTACGGAAGCGCTGCAGGCAGTTCGGCATACCTCGCACGTCGAGTTAACGAACAGCGTTGTTAACGAATCGATCCTCGAGTCGCAAGTCTTTATGGACTCGGCCCCGATGCAAGGAAGCTTCCAGACCTGTCACCCCAATGTCTGCGAAGCGCATTGGTTTGCCGGCTTTGAGGCGACTTTCCTTAAGCCTCACTTCACTTCCAATCCTGCATATACGTTGATGGAGTCTGACGGATCGTCGTTCGAGAGTTTTTCGCAAGTGGAATTCGACTACGATCTGCAGTTCGCGCCGCGAGTATTCGTCGGCCTTCAAATGAACGAAGAGATTGGTTTTCGTGCAACTTGGTGGCACTTCGATAACGATCCGTCTGTATTGACTGCCCAGCCGCCGGCCAATGGATTTGGTTCTATCACACCTCCGCCGTTCGGCACGGTCGATATTTCGACCTCCATTCCTGGAAGCACCTTCCAAGCTGGCACCGGCTTGACGGCCTATACGCTCGATCTTGATGTTACGCGTCAGTACTGCATATCGCATTGGCGGATCGGAGCGTTCGGTGGCTTACGCTATGCCGAGATCGATCAGAATTACCTCGCTCAAACTACTAACGCCTCGGGAGCACTCACCGGCCAAATCGACTATGAACATGGTCTTTCGGGGATTGGGCCCACCATGGGACTGTATGCATCGGTTCCGGTAGCTAACCGCATCGAGCTCTTCTCTGAGGCTCGCGGATCGATACTCTTTGGCGAGGCGACCAGTCGTTTAACTGCAGGGGAGGATCTCGACCTGACCACGCCATTTACGACGACGACCACCGCCAGCCGAGACGAGGTCATGACAATCGGCGAAGTGGAACTTGGCCTACGCTGGCAAGGTTGCCGACGTCGATGCTGGCAACCTTTTGGCAGCGTTGCCCTGGAAGGCCAAACCTGGGGAGATGTGGGGAACGCCACAAGTGAAGAAGGCAGCTTGGGGTTCTTCGGATTTAACGCTTCCTTCGGGTTCCAATTGTAGTCAAGCAGTACTAAATCCATTCGCTGCTCTTGGCTACATAATCTAAGTCATCCACGCATGAGTGGATGACCACAAAGATTGACTTTAAATTGAGAACGAGGATCTTTTGATCCCAATGGCCATGGCCGTCTGACCGATCTGAGGGTTTTGAATGCGCTAAGCCATCCCGGCAGGACCTTCCTCCTTAGTCCAGCTACGACGTGGCGGAGGCTTCCTGCATGATCGACTCGATATGATCCGCCTCAACAGGAATGTCTTTCATAAGATCGATTGGGCCATCTTTGGTAATCAGGATGTCATTTTCCAATCGAATGGCGAAGCCTTCGTCAGGCAGATAGATACCTGGTTCTACGGTTATCACCCAACCGGGTGCAAACGACGCGTTGCCCGGTGCAACGTCATGAACATCCAATCCCAATGAATGTCCCAATCCATGCATGAAATACTTCTTGCACGCTGGTTTCTCACGTGTATGTTGGGCTACTTCTTCTTTAGTGAGTAGTCCCAGGCTCTGTAGCTCCTCATTCATCATCAGCTGGGATTCATGATGCCAGTCGCGGGGCGCCTTACCGGCGACGGCTCCATCGATCGACGCCTGCATAACACGTAGGACAGCGTCGTACACCTCTCGCTGCCGCTTGGTGAAACGACCATTTACGGGGATTGTACGGGTCATGTCGGAATTGTAATTTCCGTAGTTCGACCCGGTATCGATCAGCACAAGGTCGCCATCCTGGCAAACTTGATCATTGTCGATATAGTGCAGGCCACATGCATTTTTGCCAGACGCAATAATCGGCGTGTAGGCAAATGCTCCGCGGTTTTTGGTGTACTCGTGGATCAACTCGGCTTCGAGTTCGAACTCCGTCACACCAGGCTTCAGGTATTGAAGAAGCCGATTGAAACCCTTGTGGGTGATCTCAACGGCCTGCTGGATCAACTCAATCTCTAAATCAGACTTCACGGCCCGCAGTTGATGCAACAAAAGTGCTAGTCGGCGATAGGTATGCAAGGGAAAGTCACGTTTGCACTCTCTTACGAACCGATCATCGCGAGACTCGACGATGGCGGCGGCACGCCGGTGCTCGTTGGTATTGAGGAACACTTCGTCAGCACTGAGCATGCAGTCGCGAAGCGTCAGAGGAAAATCCTTCAACCATTTCACGTTGCTGATCCCCGAAATCTCGGTGGCGCGATCTTGAGTCAGCTTGGTCCCCTCCCAAATCTGCAACTGTTCGGTCGGTTCTCGTAGAAACAGGACTTCTCGATGCTTCGGCTCGTAAGCGTCCGGATAAAGCAGAAGAATGGATTCCTCTTGTTCGATGCCGGAAAGATAAAAGAGATCGGTATTAGGAATGACTTTGATGCTCCCGTCCGCGTTGGTCGGGAGCACATCGTTGGCGTTGAGAATGGCCATCGAGTTCTTGGGAAGCAGACTGGTCAGTTTAGCCCGATTTTCAATGAACAACTTCGACTGGAGAGTTTTATGTCGCATGTATTCCTGTTTCCTTGAGATAGGCTAATTGATCTTCATTGTATTTGGATAGTGGCCGCCACACTTGGCATCCAGTCACTAGAAAACCATCAAAATGCGCACAACATGTTAAAAGCTGCGGGGATCGTGCCACAAGAACCCATCATGACGCCTGGTTGTGAAGTGATCTAGAAGCCGTACCGCTTGCTTGCTGAAAGAAGCAATTAATCCGAAGCGGCTTTTGATTAACGAGATTTTACTCTTTAAGCAGTTCTGTGCGCAGAATCACGCTTAGCTACCGTCTAATACCAAGATTCCCAAACAAAGCATCGCTAAGCTAGTGACATTAAAACAACCGAATGTCGTTCAAGCTTACCTCGAAACCCGTAGTCGCGAAATTGCCACCAACGGTAGAGTTCAGCAGCGTCTTAGAAAGTACGGTCATGCAAATCTCGCGAGTTTTTGCCCATCAAGTCGACCTCCCACTGGTCGAGACGAACTACAAATGGGCCCAAGGCAAGTCGGTCACTACATTCGACTCCACGATTGTGGGTATTGAGACCAAGTGCGGGCTTGTGGGTTATGGCGAAGTTTGCCCTCTCGGCCCAGTCTACTTGCCTGCCTATGCAGCAGGTGTACGAGCCGGTCTGAAAGAGTTGGCCCCGCATTTGATCGGCCTCGATCCTCGCGAGATTGTCAAAGTCAACGAAGTCATGGACTTCGCACTCAAAGGACATCCCTACGTGAAGTCTGGCGTTGACATCGCCTGCTGGGACATCCTCGGCAAGTTCACCAAAATGCCGGTATGCGAACTGCTTGGCGGTCGTTTCGGGGATTCGATCGAACTGTACCGTGCGATCTCGCAGCTTCCGCCAGAGGAAATGGCAGCCAATGTCGCACAGTACCGGGAAGAAGGCTATCGCCGCTTTCAACTAAAAGTGGGTGGAGACGCCAACACCGATATCGAGCGAATTGAATCGACTCGCACGGTTCTCTCCCCTTCCGATCGCCTGGTGGCCGATGCCAACACTGGGTGGACTCTTCACGAAGCGATTCGTGTGGTGCGTGCGGTAAAGCATCTGGATGTCTATATCGAACAACCTTGCGTTACCTACGAAGAATGCTTAACTGTTCGCCAGAAAACAGACCATCCGTTTGTGCTGGACGAAAACATCGATAGTTTGCATGCTTTCTTACGAGCCAAGGCCGACAAAGCAATGGACTTGGTAAACTTGAAAATCAGCAAGCTCGGGGGCTTAACCCGAACCAGACAACTGCGAGATCTTTGCGTTGCGACCGGCTACGCGATGACATTGGAAGATAGTTGGGGTGGTGACATCGCCACGGCAGCAATCGCTCACTTGGCACACAGCACGCCGGAAAATTTCCGCTTTACGTCGACCGACTTTAACAGTTATGTCACTGTCAGTACGGCGGAAGGAGCGCCCCAAAGGGTCGGTGGAAAGATGAAAGCCTCGACTCAGCCTGGGCTAGGAATTCAAGTTCGTCAGGATGCATTGGGGCCAAGGGTCCTCGATATCTGCGAATAGCCGCTTGGTTCGATAGGCATCTGGATCGTCAATCGAACGTCTCTATCCGTTCCTAAGTTATCCTTTGAATAGGATCACATAGGGTATAGATGCTCTCCGAGACATAGATCGATCCGAGTACGTTTCAGCCAACAAATCTCACCGACAACGCGTGAGCTTGGCTAATCATTATGCGGTCGCGTTGGCTCGCCCCCAAGTATTTGTGCCGAAATACAAGGCCTTCCAAGTCATCTATATGTTGGGACAACTTCTACCACTGGTGTATGAAGAACTCCGGAAGTTGGCCACCGCTAAGATGTCTCAGGAAGTGGTGGATCATACGCTCCAGCCTACTGCCCTCGTACACGAAACTTATCTTCGGTTGGTGGGTGAAAGTGGAAATTGGGATAATCGAGGACATTTCTTTGCCGCGGCTATGCGGCGGATACTCATCGAAGAAGCACGCCGCCGATCCAGTCTAAAGAAGGGGGGGCGATCATGCCATCGTCGAGTTGGCTGACGAAATCATTGGTAACTCGAGGAATGAAAGCGAGTCGATCTTGGCATTGGACGAGGCTCTCACCAAGCTACAGACGTCCGATCCGGACTCTTACAAACTGGTGATGTTGCGCTATTCAGTGGACTGACGGTGGATGAAGCCGCCCAAACGCTGGGAATATCGTCCCGAACAGCCAAACGCTACTGGAGCTTTGCCCGAGCCTGGCTTCAACGCGAAATCGAGCGGCAATAAATTACCTCCGTTTTTTGGCACCACTGAAATCTAAATCTCGCATATTCTAAGTAGACAACCTCGTCGCTTGGGGACATTCTGCTCCTTTATTAGATTGAGATCGGTAGCCCATTTTTAATGACTTTTGATCGCGAAAAAACGATCTTCCTTATGGCACTTGATATTCCCATGGGTGCCAAGCGAGATGCTTTCATCAACGTGGAATGCGGCGATGATGACGAATTGAAAGCTGCCGTTGCCGAACTACTCTCGGTTCACGATCGTTCGATGAATGTCCTCGACCAAGAGACTTCTCAGAGAATAGCACTCCAAGGGCAAGTTAAATCCGCCGCGGATGCGATTTCCATGAACTCTACCTGGGGACGAGATAGCGGAGGCAACTTGGTTCCTCCGACACTGGAAGGGAGCGAATTGATCGCGAACTACTCTCTGCTGGAAAAACTTGGCGAAGGTGGCTTTGGTCAAGTCTACGTAGCTGAGCAGCGAGAACCCGTACGTCGTCGTGTGGCGATCAAATTGCTCAAATCGGCGGCTAATTCCCTGGAATCAATGGCCAGATTTGAAGCGGAACGCCAGGCCCTAGCGATGATGGACCATCCCAATATCGCCCATATTTTTGATGGAGGTGCCACCTCGACAGGCCAACCTTACTTCGTGATGGAGCTGGTTCGCGGAGTCCACATTACTAGATTTTGTCGCGAACACGATTCGACAGCGATTAGAACTGTTTCTGGATGTTTGCCACGCCGTGCAGCATGCTCACCAAAAGGGAATCATCCATCGCGATCTAAAACCGTCAAATGTCTTGGTCACGCTGCATGACGCCGAGGCCGTCGTTAAGGTAATCGACTTTGGCGTGGCTAAGGCAATCCACGAACCACTCACGGATAAGACCATCTACACGCGTTTCGCTCAGATGATCGGCACGCCGATGTACACGAGCCCTGAACAGGCCGAAATGAATTCGCTGGATGTCGACACGAGGAGCGATATTTACTCGTTGGGCGTCCTATTTTACGAGCTTCTGACAGAGCAGACTCCCTTTGACCAGAATCGTCTTCAAACCGCATCGTTTGACGAAATGCGTCGCATGATTCGCGAGGAAGATCCTCCTCGACCGAGTGCAAGATTGACGGCCAATACAAATCTGGTAACCACGCGTAAGACGAATCGCAGCGTGTCAACGAGAAGTTTGGCCAGCGAACTACGCGGAGACCCGATTGGATCGTCATGAAGTCGCTTGAGAAAGATCGACGACGACGCGATGAGACTGCTGCTGACATGGCTCGTGACGTGCAGCGATTTCTCGATCAGCAACCGGTCGTAGCACGACCTCCCTCAAGTTGGTATCGTTTCACGCGATTTGCTCGCCGTAACAGAACGATGTTCGTTGCAACGGTACTTGTTCTTTCCGCTTTGGTTTCTGGAACGATCATCAGTACTTGGCAAGCAGTCAATGCAACCATCGCGCAGCGCGAGACGGAACAACTTCGGCGTGAAGCAGTCGAATCGGTCGACAAACTTAAGAAATCCAACGTATTGCTCGATAGCGCTCGAGCCAATGCGGATGAGCAACGTTGGGCACTGGCCTTGGGACAATATACCAAGGCGATCGAACTGCAACCCAATCACTATTTCGCTTGGTCGGGCCGCGGAGCCTTGCTGGCTCGCCTTGGAGGCTGGCATATCGCAGCGGATGACTATGTCTTTGCCCTGAATCTTGGGGAACCTGCCAACAATCCCGCTTGGTGGGGTGTTCCTCAACTGTGCTACTTACCGAAACAAAACAAGGCCTACCAAGAGGTCTGCGATCGGATGAAATCTCAGCTCGAAACGACCGACGATTTAGGTCAGATTCCAATGATCGTTCGTGCAATGTGCATCCAGCCACGATCAGAACACGAGATTAAACCTCTCGCATTTCAAATGGAGGCACTCATATTCGAGCAAGATCAGAAAGATATTGACCGGCCTGGACACCGGGGCATGAGCTTTCGTCCCAAACCAGGACAGGGTCCGCCTGGACAGCGATTGCCGTTCCCTGTCGGCCCGGCTGATAGCCGTCTCATGTTAAATCATATCTTGAAATATTCTGCTGGAATCGCAAACTACCGCGCTGGCAACGCGCAGCGGTCTTTAGAGCTTCTCTCTCAGCTTCGCATCCATGACGAGGGAGGGCCCTTTGGCACGATGGCCTCCCCTGTTATGGCACTGGCGTTTCACGAAACAGGCCAGCCCGATCTTGCCCGGCAGGAACTGGCTGATGCCAAGTCGTTTATCGACGAATGGCTGACTGAAATGGAAGAATCGCCTGAAGGTCCACGGATGCCCTGGTTTGACTTTCTGGAACTATGTATTTGGCATGCTGAAGCAACCACCGTCATTCAAGGCTATCCTCCGCAAGCTGACCAGCGTTTGCTCGAACTCGAAGGTCGTGCGGGCGAGCTTTTGCGACAAAGTCTGCAGTATCAAGCGAACTGATAATATACTGGCCAATATCTCTCGGCCACGTCTTTCCCACCGTTCTGGTTGGGGATATTTATTCTTCGCTGAAGAACATCCCAACTGCCGAAAGGTATGCCGTAGTTAGAATTTCTCAAACTCGTGGCACTTTCTAGCAGGTGATTTCGCATTATTAAGTGAAGGGCCGACTTGGCATCCACCCTGAGACACTTTCGCCAACGAAGACATGGTGGCCTGCCCCCATTTTCTGTACCAGGCGTTATGAAAGATCGGCCTGGGATTGAACCGCTCCCCTTATCTGTACCAGCTCAAGTGAGAAAATCAGAGATCTTCATCTGGCCAGGCTAGCCTGGCCAGATGAAGCGAATTCCCTGGGGGCCAGGTTGCCCAGGGCGCTGTGTGGTCGATGTTCGTTGTAGTCGCGTCGTCAGGATTCTATCTTCTCCTTGGCGTCCTTCAATGACAAGAACCAATTTTCGTTCAGGCATTCTGCTCGCACGCTGCCGTTGAACGACTCGATGAAGGCGTTATCGGTAGGCTTTTCTGGCCGACTGAAGTCGAGGACGACCTGATTAGCGTAGGCCCACTGATCTAGTGCCTTGGACGTAAATTCCGGGCCGTTGTCGACCTGGATCGTCTTGGGCAGCTTCCGATGCTCCGCGATTCGCTCCAAGGCCAGCACGACGTCTTGGCCGCGGAACCGTGGCTCGACCTCGATCGCCAGACTCTCACGAGTAAAGTGATCGACTATCGTTAACAGCCGGATTCGACGCCCGTTGAACAG
>NZ_JABRWO010000007.1:300000-385478 GCF_013618625.1 Bremerella alba
TGGATACCATTGATTGCTCGATTGGTTTGTGGGGTCAGAAGAATACAAAAGCGCTTTCGACCATTTCGCCGGAGAAAAGCACTCTGCAGAGCCAAGCCCGAAAGACTTACTTCAAGAAATTTCTCGGACGCGCGGCGGACGGATCAATGAATTGGGTGGGAACCCAGTTCCCCTGCGAGTCGTCGGCGCAAGATGCCGAGATGTCGCTGTCAGAGTACGAGGACTTCGTCTTCCGAGGTGGTTTTCTCAACGAAGACGATCCCGTCGCGATGTGGAAAAAACTAAGCATTGCGCAACAAAAGTTGGCCGACTACCTGATGACCAAGAAGGAAATCCGCTTTGTAACCCCCCTGGGAACGGACCTGACGCTGGGCGTCGAAGGACGTAAGTGGATCAATTGCGACGGTCACGAAAACTTCCCGGACGGGGAAGTCTTCACAGGCCCCATCGAAACGGCAACGCAAGGGATCGTTAAGTACAGTTTCCCGGCCGTGCATGGCGGACGCGAATCGGATGGCATCGAGCTGACGTTCCGCGATGGCCGTGTCGTCGATGCGAAAGCGTCGAAAGGAGAAGAATTCCTGATCGCCATGCTGGATCAGGATGCCGGGGCACGCGTGCTGGGCGAAATTGCCATCGGCACTAACTACGCTATTCAAGATTATTCCAAGAACACGCTGTTCGACGAAAAGATCGGCGGTACCTTCCATGCGGCGGTAGGAGCAGCCTATCCCGAATCGGGCGGAACGAACGAGTCTGGCCTGCACTGGGATATGGTTTGCGATTTACGCCAAGGAGGTCAGATCTTCGTCGACGGGGAACTGATCAGTGAGAATGGAAGATTCTTAAATCCTGAATTTCCCCAACCACTCACCTAAGCGACATTAGGGGAATGGGGGTCGAATGATACCCTCGCTGCGGAGCGGATTGCAGTAGAGCATATTCTTGAGTGCCTCGGGATTTCCCGATTCATTCGCGGGTCGCTCGTAGTGCCACTCGCGATGCGTGGGAATGTAACGCTCGTCAAAAGGCCAACCATGAAACGGGCCAAATCCTAGTTGGTCCGTAAGCTTCTCGGAGTTCATTGAGACGTTCCCGGCCCGAGGTGGAATGGGGCCAGCTTCGATTCGCATGCATCCCATGAGCAGTTCAGGGTCATATCCGCCAACGCGATTCACGATTTGGGCGATCTCGTACAAACTCAGCCGAACCGGTCCGCCGGCATGAAATATCCCTGGCATCTCTCGTGAGAGAATCTCTTCGAATGCCAGGTTCATGCAGTCGGTATAGGTGGGCGTACGCACCTCGTCGAAATAGAGTGTTGCTGGGCGGTTCTTTTTGAAACGCGATTGGATCCAGTCGATGGCCCCAGCATGGCCGTTGAAACTGACCCCCATCGGTAACGAAATCCGCATAATCGTTGCATTAGGTCGAATCAAAGACACCAAGCTCTCGGCGGCAGCCATCGTCTTTCCATAGACGGTCACCGGATCGGTCGAGTCCGTTTCCAGCATATGGCCTTCGCCTGACTCGCCACTAAAGACGAGATCGACCGAAAGGTGGATCAGGCGTGTATCGGTACCTTCCAAAATATGCAATAGATTCCGCGTGCCTTCCAAATTGATTCGCCATGCCATGGCCGGATCCAATTCGCACGACTTGAGCGCACAACTTCCGGCACAATGTAAAACCGACTTGAACTGATATTCGTCGAACAGACGCTTAAGAGCATCGATGTCTTCCATATCGCATGGAACAATCTGTTCACCTTCAAGTCGCCAATTATCGGCAGGACGAATTCCGACAACATCACCAGGAAATTTGTGGCGGAAGTGATACATCGCGTTGTAACCAGGAACCCCTGGCACACCGGTAATTAACAAAGGAAGTCCAATGGACATGGCTGCTTATCATCAAGTTGCGCGAAACGTGCAGTGTGTTCTACACGGCAAGCTGTGAATTTCTAGGGATCTTCTGCAGTAGCATATCGGGTGGGTGAATTACTTCCCCCCATCATGCAGCGGACGGAGCGGATCTTACATTCCGCATGTTAAGTATTTCCGGCAAATTCGATAGCCCCGATATGGGGTTAGGTAAATGGACTTGTAGATAAAGTACCGTCGAGTTCGGCATAACCCAACGTTGCCGTGTATCTGGTACCCCGGACTTACATTCAAAACCATGCGCAATCATGGGTTATGACCTAAGTTTGGAAAAGGCGTGTTATCAACCGCCTAAATATGCTCGCACGAAATGCTAATAGGAATTTCCCCATGTCGTTGCCTCCCGCAGCTCTCTCACTCACCGGTAACGCGGTAGGTACGTTTGTGCCTGCGGTACGTCACCGCTTGAAACAGATGAGCACGGAACTTCGAAACTACTTCGGTACCTCATTTTGTCTGCGGGACGGCAATACAGGCGAGTTGATGTTAGCTGCCGATGACGGCATCTTGGGGGACGACTCACTGCTTGCCTCACTTTGCCCTGGTATCCACCGAGAAGGCAGCCCGGCCATCGTCGCGGAAGAAACTGGCTGCGCCGTGCTGGCGATTCCACTCCGCGATGGAATTAACACGTATATCGGAACAGCCCCATTTCGCCTGTCCATCTCGGGCAACGCATCGCCTGAATTTGGGAAGCTTTCCCAGATATTAGGCTGCTCTCCTAAGGAATCCAAACGCTGGCATCAGGCACAAGTCGAGTGGACCATCCCGGCCCTCGAGCGAATGGCGGCCACCGTCGTCGGCAAAATTACGTCTGACTCAGAAATTGAAAGACTGACCGAAGAGATTGACAAGGTCTCAGACAGTTTGTCGTCAACCTACGAAGAAATTAGCCTTCTATACGGCCTCACTCAAAACCTTCGCATCTCGAGCAGTGACTCGCAACTAGGCGACTTGGCGCTAAATTGGTTGCTAGAAGTTATCCCGTGTCGCGGATTGTCGATTTTGTTTCAACAGCCGGGGCGTCGCGGCAATCCAAACGAATCTTCCAGTACCACGTACGAGCCCCATTTGCTCTCGGTTGGCGAATGCGCTGTCGACTCTCAGATGCTTTCGCATTTGGTTAAGAAGCTGAACCTGAATGAAAAAAGGTCCGCGTTTGTCGCCAATCAGCGAATCACTGAGCGGCCTGACTGGCCTTGCCCAGAGATCCGCCAGGTCATCGCAGTACCCCTGGTTGAAGGGGAAAACATCTTTGGCTGGCTGTTCGCCGTTAATCACAACGAAGACAAAGGTTTCGGAACCGTTGAAGCGAGCTTACTAAGCAGCGTCGGAACGATTCTGGGCATTCATAGTGGGAATATCGAACTGTATCGTCGCCAGTCCGAGTTCGTCACTAGCGTGGTTCGTGCTCTGACATCGGCGATCGACGCAAAAGACCCTTACACATGTGGCCATAGCGATCGCGTCGCACGTCTTGCGGTCCGCTTGGCACAAGAGATGGGCCTAAGCAGCGAGACCCTAAATCTACTTTACATGGCCGGACTACTGCATGACGTCGGTAAGATCGGCATCGACGACAGCGTCCTTAGAAAGCCTGGCCGGCTGACGGACGAAGAATACGAGCACATCAAATTGCACCCCGAACTGGGCTGCAATATTTTGTCTGGACTGAAGCAATTGGAAGCCGTGCTCCCGGTTGTATTACACCACCACGAACAATGGGACGGCAACGGATACCCGCATAAGCTGGCTGGCGAAACGATACCGAAGCTTGCAAGAATAACCGCCGTCGCCGATGCCTATGATGCGATGTCGAGCGATCGGCCTTATCGCAAAGGGATGCCTGAGGATCGCGTCAATCAGATCTTCCGTGAAGGCTCTGGAACCCAATGGGACCCGGAAGTTATCGCCGCCTTCTTTGCCGCACGCGAAGACATTGGCAACATCATGAGCGAAGAACGTTCTGGCCTGGGATTTGACGTAAGCAACTGGATTAAGTCGCTTCAAGACGAATAACCGACGACTTCCAGAGAACCTATTTCCGATTCAATTCGCGCCCCAGGGTTGTTCAATCCACGCCGGATTATAGCCAGGCCTAGTTGCTGACCGTCGATATCGGCAAGTGAAGTGAGTCGCCCGACTTCCTTTCCGTCTACGATAATCGCCGCTGGCAACTCTTCCGGGATCTGATCGCTTAGCCACCGAACTGCAACGACTTTCTTATTGACGTGCCCCATTGCGTCGATTCGCGCGACGGTCTCTTGTCCGAGATAACACCCCTTCTTGAAGCTTATTGCCTGATCGTCACGATTGACCTCCTGAGCAAGGTGTTCGGCCCCGATATCGACCCCATGAATCGGAAAGCGGTTCTCGATTCGACGCTTTTCAAATTCCAATGGCTGCGGCTCGGTTCCCTCGATGAGGCGTTGGACGTCGGGACCAGAAATCTCGTAAGACTCTTGCTGCAAAAGAGGCGTTCGGAAAAGATCGACTGACGCTCCCCCCCAGTCCAGTGGTCGATGCTGAAGCAATTCAGGCAGATCGCTTACACTCAGTTTTTCTCGTAGCCATGCTGAGACATTTTCACCCCAAACGAAGATGGCATTCTTCGTCTCGCTTTGGTCTGCCACTTCTACATCTTCGATCATGGCGTATTTCAGCCAATGAGGAAGCAACCCCTCACGCTGTTGACCCAGCCCTAGAAAAACAATCCGATCGTCGTATTTTTTCAGAAAGCCATGCGCGAGGATTTTTCCCTGCACGGAAGGAATATACGCTTCGCAACTGGCGCCAACTTCCAGTTGCACGACGTCATTGGAGCAAAGGCCTTGTAAGAATCGCACATGGCTGGGGCCACTGATTTGAATCTGACATTTCAGCGGAGATGGAACCCAAGAGATGGTGTCGTTCATTCTCTCTCGACTTTAGAAAATTAGGAAGGCAGGCCAGACTCGGCCAGACGAAGCGACATGTATTGTGCATCGTGTACGATCACGACATCTTGATAGTGCTCGCAGATCTTACGGCACTCGACGTCCGACTCGACGGGGATCAGATCAAGCTGATCTAAGATGTCCTCAGGCAAGGCACTGCGAAAGTAGATTTTGCATTGGGATAACGTCTTTGCGAACTGCAAGGCAATGGCGGAATCTTCGCTACGAGACTTTCGCATGATGGTCTCGAAGTCGGTAAAGTCGAGAGATTCAGCCATTTGCGCCATCGCCGTGCCTGGACGTTGGCGTATCTCAGTCGCCAGGATAATCGCACCGCCAGGCCGAACGAGATCTTCTACGTTCGCGAGCGTCTTGGCCGCGTTCTCCCAAGTCTGGCCAAGCTGACCACCGGTCACCAAGGCAATGACGACTCCGGCCAATTTCGGTAAGTTCCCCTGCCAATGCTCGGCCAATTGCTGGCCGGCCAATGCTTGGACCTGCGATGCCTCGCCGAATACAGCATGCGAATAGCCGCCTCCCCGAGCTGGCATCAATAAACAATTGACGGCAATCCCCAGCAGCTGGCCAATTTCTTCAATCTCGGCCGCGCGGCGTTTGCGGCGCTGCGGTCGAGTGACGAACAGCGGCAAGTTCCAGCGTTTCTGCGAATCGATATCCGAGTACGTTGGATATAGCGACGAGAAACATCCGAACGTGTTGAATCCCCCTTCCCTACGAGCAACACCAACCGGCACCACCACATCGGCATCGCACAAATGACGATTCAGAATAATGGCTCGGTTTTCTTGGGTTGAAGTGAGAAACGAATTGGACTTCTGATCTTGTGGCTGATGCACCAGAACTTCGACCGACTCGCCCAGGGGGGAAACAACCTGCTTTAAAGACTCGACAACAGGCGTCAGCGCGTCGCAGGGTAAGAGAAACTGGAACTGGCGATCCGACAAATTAGATTGTTGGGCATACCGCACCACGCCGCGAGCAACCCCTTCGACGTCGCTTACCTCTTTGCCAAAGGCAAACAGAATTGTATCGCCTGGAACCGAGGCATTTGCTAATTCCGGAAAGCCTACGGGATGGCTCAGCGCAGTAACGATCGTCTCAGCAAGATCCGACGCGGGTAAAGCATCGGCTTGAAGATTTGCCAACAGATGCTGAGCATCTATTTCGCACTGCGAAGTTACATTGTCGCCAAACGGAGTCGAGAGGGACATCGATACCTTAATGATTCGGGAGACATGGATTCAGTTCCCGAATCATAGGACTTCGCTAGCCGCACGGTCAACGGGACGCCAGTTAGGCAGGAGTTCCCGCACGCATGCGTAGACACATACTCACCAAGTCTTGCAGACCGCGCTGAATCGACTCGGCAGGCGCACTCTCGCGGCAGGCGTTTTCCAAGACGGCAGCAATTGCCGTGATTTCACCAAAACCATAGCTACCTGCAGCCCCCTTCATTTGGTGGGCAACCCGACCGAGTTCTTCCCAGTTAGAGGTCTCGGCCGCTTCGAGCATGGTTTGAACACGGTCAGGAATTTCGTCAACGAACATTTCCACAAGCTCGCCCAGATCTTCATCATCGCCGAATTCAGAATAAATCAACTGTTGGTTTGTCATCGTCATATCAATTGCCCCTGCGTACTGTGAAATCAGTGGTGGATTCGCGTTTATTCGCTAAACGCCTCCGAATCTGTATGTGAACTAATGGAAAAGTCACTATCCAACCGTGGGTTTCGAATTGCAGCCTGGGAACTAGGGAATGGGTATTTGCGATGCGATGAAGCATCAGGTGATAGCACAGCCATACCATTCGTTACGATCTGACCTGAGAACTTAAGGCCATTACGTAATATGGGTATTTTCGTAGAGGGTTCCGTTTTAGGGTGTCGATAGCGATTGATAGTTCCTATCCAAGGAAAGTTACTTGCATGGCTAGTGGCTAGCACTGGGTTTTGTTTTCCCGATGCACTAACGCGATTAGCCCGCAAGAGTTCGTTTTTTCTGGTGGTAATTGAGTCAAGTTGGAGTCCTCTCGATGAATGCCCGTTTTGCTTTCCCTGCGTTGTTGGTTGTCGGTCTGATCTTCGCCGCTGCCTCCACCGCCCAAGCCGGTATGTTCGGCTTCCATTCGCACGGTTGTGGCTGTGCACCTGAACCTTCCTGTTGTGCTCCTGAGCCGACCTGCTGTGCTCCGGAACCATCCTGCTGTGATCCATGCGGTCACAAGTGCGGCCTGTTCTCGCACCTGAAGAACAAGCTGCGTAGCTGCTGCAAGCCTTCGTGCTGTGCACCAGAACCAACCTGTTGTGCTCCTGAGCCTACTTGCTGTGCTCCGGAACCGACCTGCTGTGCTCCAGAGCCAACTTGCTGCGCTCCGGAACCATCGTGCTGCGATCCTTGTGCCAAGAAGTGTGGTCTTTTCCACCACCTGAAGCACAAGCTGCGTAGCTGCTGCAAGCCTTCGTGCTGTGCACCAGAGCCGACCTGCTGTGCTCCAGAACCGACCTGCTGCGGCTAGTCGTTTTGAGAGCGACGCTCGGTCGCTAAGTATGAAATATGAAAACAGCCAGAGAATTTCCTGTGGGAAGCTCTGGCTGTTTTTCATTTCTTGGCCCCAATACCACCTAAATGGCTGAAACCGATCTCCTAAGTGGACTAATTGCTTGACGAAACTAGCAAAACAAGAGATTCTAGGGTTCTCTTTCGGAACCTAGAGAAGTCGCTAATCTGGAGATATTTCCCGTGCTCAACCTTATCCGGGCGGGGATGGTGGCAAGTCTTATTCTTGCTCTGTCGATGCATACTTCCTTCTGCCAAACAGCTTACGGCCAGGAAGAGTCCAACTCGAATACGACGTTAAGCAAAGTCCAGGCATTCAGCCAAGTGGGCGAATTCAGTCGCGCGTTCGAGCAAATCGATAAGGTCGAAGATGCAGAGCTTCGCGACCAAGCCCATTCAACCATTGCACGTATGCAAATGAAGGCCGGCCTGATCCGTGCGGCTGTCGAAACCGCTTCTTACATTGCGGACGATATGAATCGCTCTGAGGTTCTATCGGAAGCATCGTCCGTACGAAACCAATCCCCAATGGCCCGTGGTGGGGGGGTTACGCCAGACTTCGATCAGTTGATCGACTTGATTACGACTACCGTCGAGCCCGAAAGCTGGGAAGAGTTAGGCGGCCCCGGCTCCCTTGCCCCCTTCCCTACCGGCGTCTATGTCGACTCTGAGGGAACGCTGAAGCGGGTTACGAAGCTATCGAACGATTCGCTACTGTCAGGGATCCATGACTCCGCTAAGATCGTCGCCGCGAATCAAGATCTCTTGACGCAGTCGGCCTTGCGTAAGGTCTCGCTGACCCGGCTAGAAAAAGAAGCTCAGCTTCGATGGGCAATCGGTCGTGATCCAACAGACACCATGCGGAATATGGCTGGTATCTATGAAGTCAAGTATCTGCTTGTCTATCCCGACACAGGCGAAATCGTTATCTCTGGTCCGGCTGGTCCCTGGCACACCAACGCCGAAGGACGCCATGTCAACGTCTCGACAGGGCGTCCCGTGCTTCAGTTGGACGACTTGGTAGTCTTGCTCCGCAACGCCATCGAGAAAAACGGTAAGTTTGGTTGCGCGATCACACCGAAACAGCACAGCCTGAAGAGTGCCCAAGAGTACATCGACGCCACTTCCGACAAACCATTGCATCCTCGACTACGTGATCAATGGCTGGAAGGCCTGCGAAAATCCGTCGGCAAACAAGATATCACCGTGCATGGCGTCGCCCCAGAAACGCGGGTCGGCCAGATCATCGTTGAGGCCGACTACCATATGAAGCGCATTGGGATGGGCTTGGAAGACGGCACAGCCGGCGTTCCGAGCTACCTTGAAATGGTCACGATTCCTCCCGGCGGAAGCCCGCCTCCGATGGATGTCTTGCGGTGGTGGTTCACCCTTGATTACCGCAATATCAGCGTCACCAAAACGGGAGACGCATTCGCATTGCAAGGTCCCGGTGTGAAGGTATTAAGCGAAAATGAGCACCTCGACGCACAAGGCCAAAGAATCCATACTAACACCAGCACGGCGCTCAATGCCACGTTCGCCCGCAACTTCTCGACCAACTATCCCGCGCTCGCCGTGAAGTATCCGATTTATGCCGAGCTAAAGAACGTCTTTGATCTTGCGATGATTAGTTCGTTGATCGAAAAAGAGCGTCTAGCCGATCAAGTGGACTGGAACATGACACACTTTGGTCCCGACGGTGGTTACGAGGTAACGACTGGCTCGGCCCCCAAAGTCGTCGATACGATCATGAATATGCGAGTTATCGACAAGAGGTTCATCATCGCCGGCGTAAGTGGCGGTGTCAGCTTCGATCCTTCGGGGATGCTTACCGAAGAAAAGACCTCCGTCGACGAGTACGGGCTCATGACTGCGGAACGTGAAGCCAGCAATATCCCCAAGTCCATTAAGCATCATAGCTGGTGGTGGGACTAAACAAGAGTTACTGCGAGGTCGGGGCGAGGGCCAGGCGTTGGTCCATGTCGCCCAGCAAAATGGTTTCGACACCCCCACGGCGTCGGCCTTCTTTGACCAGCAAGACAGACACGTCAGGGTACTTCGTCAGCAGGGCTTCGGTCTCTTCCGGTCCCATCACGTAACATGCCGTCGCTAAGGCATCTGCCAGAGCAGCAGAGGACGCAATCACGGTTGCCGAAAGCACCGAAGTCGCCGGCTGGCCTGTCCGAGGATCGAGTACGTGCCCGTATTTCTTCCCCTCGTGGAAGAAAGCTTGAAACGCCGCACCGGAAGTTCCCAATGCCTCGTCTTTCAAATGCACCGTTCCTATCCGGCGATCTGGCCGCAGCGGGTGAGGGACGCCGACCTCCCAACCATCGCGTTGTGTTCCATCGCGACGCACTCCCTGAGCAAGCACGCTGCTGGTTCCCCCATGGACTAAGAAATCTGCTACGCCAGCTTCGCAAAGCTGTTCTCGACAGCGATCTAACGCGTATCCTTTCCCGATACTTCCCAGGTTTAGTTCAACCTCTTCTTTCTCGAAGAGAATCGTGCGATGTGTTTCATCAAGCGTAAGACGATTGCTGCCGATCAGACTCATAGCCGATGCTAAATCGGCTTCGCCGGGCACTTTCCCTTCGCGATCAAAGAATCCCCAAGCCTTGATCAAAGGCCCTGCGGTAATATCAAACGCACCATTTGTGTCACGATAAAGCTGGACCGCAAGCTCCAACAGTTCAAATAGTCGTGATTCGACAACTTGGGGTCGCAGATAGGCAGTAGCTCCCAACATGCAAATCTCACTGTCGTAGCGATAGGCAGAAAGCTGTTGCTCTAACTCGGTCACCAAGTCCAACGCTGCCACGCCCGCTTCTGTTTCCGTTCCCGGGCCTACAGCATTCAAGTAGACCTCAAACTGGCAGGCCATAGCCTTTCGGGTAAGCTGAATCAAATAGGCTCCCGGAGCGGTCGACGCGGCGGAAGACAACCCCGTTTTAGGGACTGCTTCAGTCTTGGCTGCTTCTTCTGAATGAATTTTTCCACGCAGAAAATTGCGGCGGCTGGCCAGTCTTTCCTCTTCAGATGTCACGACTTGTCCTGGATTTCTTTGGTAGCGGGTTCTAGGAATCGAAATTCTGTCCCTGAATCAAGTTCAGGGTTATACTAATTGTGAACGCTCGTCCCCAGGAGGCAACATCAATGCGTCAATTCAGTCTTATCCTTGCCGTCGGAATTATTGCAACTTTACTGGGCAATTCCTCGCTGCATGCCCAACAAGCAGAACGCCGAGCCAAGGCTCCGGAATTTAACAACACTACGACCAGCATCATATTCTTCAAAGATGTCTTCGCGGAAGGTCTGCAAGGAGAACGTCCTCAGATTCTCAGCGAGAACAGTCAGGCCCCTGCGATGGCACCAGGTTCTCCGGGCGGCGGCATGCAATCGCCAGCCGCGGCAGGAAGTGGCAATGCGGGGGAATGGGCCGACATTATCTCACCGACCACCATTCAAGACGAGGTCAAACGTCTTAACAATCAGCTGGCTGAAACCGTTCAGAATGTTCGAAAATTCAACGGTGGCGGTTTCGAGGAAGCTCGACGAGATTTCTCCGTACTTGCGATGCTCTTTGAAATTGTGGCTGAACATGACGGTGACGTTCGTTGGAAAGAATTTGCCCTGACCGCACGCGATGGGTTTGCCCGAGCGGGCTTCAATTCCAAAGTAGGCACCGACAACTCATTCAAAGAAGCCAAGCTCCGGGCCGAAGACCTAGAGCAACTCGTACGTGGCGGATCACTCGAAACCCGTGAAGCAGATCCCAAGGCAACCTGGGAGGCGATCGCAGATCGCCCACCATTGATGCAACGTCTGGAAATCGCTTATCAGAAGCGTCTTAAGCCCATGACCGCCAGCGAATCAGAGTTCAAAGACAACGTCGAAGACATTCTGCATGAAGCCGAGCTTATTGCCGCGATTGGTCATGCGATGCAGAAAGAAGGGTTCGAATACTATGACGACGAGGACTACATCGGCTATTGCCAACAAATGCAAGAAGCCGCGTTGAAAGTCGTTAAGGCCGTCAAGGAAAACAACGCCGACGCGGCCCGTACTGCCGCCGGCGAAGTTAGTCAGGCCTGTACGTTATGCCACGAAAGCTATCGCTGATCCGTTCCAAACTTGGGAATTACCAGGTCCGGTAGGTCGCCTGGAATTCCCTCGAAGCTGGCAATGACTTGATTAGCCTCCTCCTGAATTGCGACGGGCTTGCCTGAGAAATCGAGAAGCGGCATTTCATCAGGGAGGTGGCCATTGGCTGCTTGAACAGCCGCGAGCCAGATTGTCATTCGCGATCTATCTTTCGAAAAGCTGGCGTGCTGAGCGTGCATACCACTTAGCAAAAAGTCACCGGAAACGGTCGGGTACTGGGGGGTCATCTGAGCAATGTTCAGTGCATCCGAGATCGCAGCCAACCCCTCGGCACGCTGATAATAGGGCTTCTCTGCAGACGCTACGACGTCTTTCATCGCGTCCAGGTAGAATGCCTGATCGGTCGTCAAGTTTCTGGAAATCGAGCTGGAAAGCTTAGCAAACTCTCCACTGGCCATCATTGCTTCGTATTCTTCACGCGTGAGCAACGATGCCAGATGCCCTGCCCGAATCATTTCCAGGAAATGCAACCCACTGGCACGGTCCGCTTTCCAGAGTTCGGTATCTTTAGGCCATCGCTGCATGGTCTGCTTGATTACGGTCTCGAGTGTTCGAAGTTGGCCGGCAGAAAATTGCGGGTGACGTAGCAGGGCCCGCATCGTCAGCAGCGTCTCTTCTCGGATTGCGGCGGCGGTATTGCGTGCCGGAAGCGTCGGGACCTCGGTTAATTGATCGGCATACGCGAGAGCATAAGCGATCGCCGTCACGGCTTCACTCATGTTGTTGAGACGCGCCTGACTGGCGGCCTCCAACAACTCGGCCCTTGCCAGGCAGTGAATCGTTGATGTCCAGCTTGGATCAGCCAGAATGCCTGACTCAAGATCGACTGGAAAGCGTGCTTTAGGTTGAAGCAGGATGTTTCGACCTGCTTTCCGCTGCACGTCCCAGGCCCCAAGAAAGTCTTGACCTTGTGCGGATACCAGCAGATCGCGCCCAGGTGATTTTGGATTCCACCAGTGGGCGCTATCGGCCAGAGCCTGATTTACCGTTTCGGCATCGGTTCCGCGTAGGAACTTGAAGATCGGTTCCCCGGACGTCTCATCGGTTTGATCACGATAGGATTCGGCGATTTGGGAAGGGAGCGATTTCTCGGCCTCAAGTCGATCTAGTTCATTCTTTACTCTCGGATCGTTCACCGTCTTCGATAATTTCAGTTGACTGAAATCTGCCGGCGTGGTCCCTTGACCGTACGGATCGGCAGGCGAGCCTTGGCCACATCCGCACAAGGTGATGTTTGCCAAGATCAAAAAGCTGAGAGAATAGAATCGTGACATATGGGGACGCTTCCGGGGATCTTCAGACACTATCGATGGATAAGCTGTATCGTATCTGTGACCATGCGAATCAGAAAAGCTCGATTAGTTCGGCAAGCCCCGTCTCAGCTAGTTCTGCCCCGGTTACGAACCGGCCAGGATGCGTCCACTGAGCAATCAACTCAGGCTTGGTTTTGAAAAGGCTTGCCAACAATGAGTCCATTTCTGAATTAAGATGATTGTAATGCCGTACCCACTCGGCGGCCTCGGTAACCGGGATGTTCTCGTCGCTTTGCCAACGCATCGGATGAAACAAGAGAACACTCCAAGGTGTCACATAACGCTTCTTGCACGCGGCAAATGGCCACAGGGCAGCCGAAGAGCATTCACCGATGACAATGCCGGTGGCTTGAATCTTGCGAATACGAAGAAGGCTCACCAAACCAATTGCCGCATAGGAACTGCCACCTGGAGAGTCGAAATAAAGGGTACATTCTCCTTCAACAGGAACTTCCAGGATTTTCTCGTAGATTTCGGTACACGCCTCGCCGAACTCGCCAGAGATTACGATCTCTTGCGGACCAGCTTCTTCTTCACGCTGGGAATCGTCGGAACTGTCCGACTTTTGAGACTTCGCCATAAAAGTTTTTCGCACCTTTTCGTAACAGCCAATTCAGAGCGTACCACCTATAACGTTTATGATAACGCAAGCGACTTTTGCGTTAAGACGCCGCTCCTATATCGCGTTAGAGTGTCTCATTGCTGAACAACTGCCAAGAATCGACGTAAAATTCACCAGTGTTGCCCTTTCAGGCGGGCAAGATGGATGAATTGACTCAACTTTAGGGATATCATTACAGGTACCCTCTCATCGAAATTCGCCCCCAATTTTGGAGCTAGACGTGATGAAACGTATTTCGCCGGTTTGCTTGGTTCTGATCCTGTTGACCGCATTTTCGGCAATGGCTGACGACAAATCCGATGGCGATAAAAAGCAAGCCGAACAGATTTCCTTTGGTGACGGCCACTTTGAGATGACCAAGCCAGAAGGATGGAAGTCCGTAAAACCCCGCGTTGGTATCATCGACGTCGAGCTAGAAATCCCCGCTGCCAAAGGAGATGGAACCGACGGTCGTGCCACGTTGATGGGAGCCGGCGGCAGCATCGATGCTAATATCGATCGCTGGAAAGGGCAGTTCGTCAAAATGACCAAGGACGCCGAAGTGAAGGAAGAAACCATCGCCGAGCAAAAGGTCCACTTGGTCGAGTTGGTAGGTGACTTCAAAGACCAGCGTGGTCCATTCGCACCAGCCGAAGTGAAAGAAGGCTACACCATGCTGGCTGCCATCATCACCACCGAGAAGCTCGGGAACTACTTCCTCAAGTTCTATGGTCCGACGGCAACGATCGACCAAAACAAGGAAAAGTTCACCACCATGGTAAAGAGCTTGAAGGTTAAATAGCCTGAGCCAATCCCCTAATCACCGTATTAAAGGAGGCGATTCATTCGGTTCGCCTCCTTTTTTTCATGCCGTATTCATATAGTTGTTGCACAGCTTCTTGGTAATTCCCGGCCCCAATCGTCCCGAGTTAAAGCCAGGGCTATATTAGTAAGAGTAGAGGGCGAAAACCCGATCGATTTTCGGGGTTTCGTCGACGTTAACGAATTTGCCGATTTCTTTTCCCGACGCAGACATCCATGAAGATCCATCAGTTCCTGGAACACTACGGAATTCAGTCGAATCCCTTCGCCGTCGAAGACGCCCAAACCGACACCGTCTTCAAAAGTGGCTGCATCGATACCACCTATCACCCTTCCTGGCAAAAGGTGTATGGCGATCCCCAGGATCCCTCTACGTCGATTGTTTTTGGCGAAAAGGGTGCCGGAAAAACGGCAATGCGGCTGCAAATCGTCGATCACATTGCTCGCTATAATCGCGAGAATCCCACACAGCAAATCTACGTGATCGAATACGACGACTTCAATCCTTACCTCGATCGATTTCGTGAACACCAGATCGGCCGCGGCCGACGGCCAGACCGAACCCTCAAGCGATGGATGCTTTGGGATCACATGGACGCCATCTTGATGATTGGCGTGACAAGCCTTATCGACCGGGTCCTGGCCACACGCAACAGCATGGCAACGCCTGGCTGCGAAATCAGTGACTCTAGTGTGGCTAAGCTCGACCAGAATCAGGCACGCGACCTGTTGCTGCTGGCGGCTTGTTACGACGAATCCACCACCGAAACGTTCAAGACTCGCTGGGCTGCACTACGAAAGAAACTGGGCGTTTGGTCCCTCCAATCTTGGGGGGCGTTTTCGTTGGGAGTCGGCACATCCGTTGGTGTTATTGCCCTGTTCACGACGTTGATGATCGGGTCTGGAACCCCTTATTTCCCTTGGTGGGTCTACCTGATTGCTTTCATTGCAGGCTGGATGCCATGGTTGATCAAAGCCCTGCGAGCCACTTGGAAGGCCCATCGTATCTACCGCAACGTGAAGGTCAGCAATCACGAGCGAATCGCCCTAGCGCGAACGCTGATGACTTTTCCGATGAGCGAGCTTTCGTCCCAGCCACTGCCCATGCATCCGCGAACGGACGACCGCTACGCGATGCTGAACAAATTCTCAGGGATCCTACGATCACTCGATGTGACAGGCATTATCGTCATCGTCGACCGGGTAGACGAGCCGCACTTGATCAACGGTTCACCTGAACTGATGCGTCTGCTCTTGTGGCCAATGCTTGACAATAAGTTCCTCAAGCAATCAGGATTCGGTGTGAAGCTATTGCTGCCGATCGAACTGCAGCAATTTATCGAGCGAGAGAACAAAGAGTTTTATCAGCGGGCTCGCCTTGATAAGCAAAATATGATTCCTTCGCTGCAATGGACAAGCGAAGCGTTGTACGATGTGGCGAGTGCTCGAATCCAAGCGGTTTCCAATGGCGAGGCCCCGTCAATGCAGGACTTGTTCGACGAAAGTATCTCGAAGCAACGAATCTTCGAGGCCTTTCGCCAACTCCGCGTTCCGCGGCATCTGTTCAAGTTCCTCTATCGCCTCTTAGTCGCTCACTGCAACAACTACACGGATCAAGATCCTAGCTATAAGATCTCCAGCCAAACGTTTGAGTCGACTCTGGCTGTTTACCTTCGCGAGCAAGACGCGTTTGACCGCGGGTTAGGTGCTGGCTAAACATTGGCCGGAAATCGACATTGACACTTTCGGCGCTATTTGGGAAGTTTCCTGCTAATCTTCGAATTAGCCAGAGCGAAATTGAATCGCTCGGTACGTATTACTCGTAAGGAAAATGCGTCATGCAAGGAAGCAAGCACGCGTGGCTGTTGCTGATCGCGATCGTCTTCTTTGGTTGCAATCAGTCCGACAATCCAACAAGCACCGCTCAGAACGACTCGGCTAATGGCCCTGGCAGCGATCAAATTGTTGTCGAGACCGTTAAGGACGAAGTCCAAAAGGCTTCTCAAGATCCCAAGGCCGTCATCGAATTGTTTCTCGTATCCTTGCGGCATGGCGACGCGACTACGACTAGTCGGCTGTTAACCACCAAAGCACGAACCGAAACTGCCAAGCATGATATGGTCGTTCGACCACCAGGCAGCGAAACGGCAAAGTTTGTCGTCGGTCAAACCATCTACACGACGGAAACCCACGATATATGCCATGTCGAATCCAATTGGACCGATGTGGATGACGCCGGACGTCGCCAGACCTACGAAATCGTCTGGATACTACGTAAAGAACACGCCGGATGGGCGGTAGCTGGCATGGCGACCGAATTATTTTCTGGAGAAGCCCCTCTGGTGATGAATTTTGAAGACCCACTGGACATGCTGGCTCAGCAGCAACGAGCCGAGCTCGAATTGACCCGTCGGGGAAATGCTACGAGCGAAAGCCCACAGGTAATGCCGGCTTCACACGCTTCTAGTCTCAACCGCTAAACCGGCCACACTGGCATCGTTTATCACATTAAGCCTCGTAGTGATGGATTACGTTCCATTACAACGAGGCTTTTTCCGTGGGTATCTCCTCATGATGACGGGTAGCCGAGAAGATATTGTGGTCAAGCACAACCATCTAGTCCCGTGTGAGACGCGGGGAAAATCTTCTCTAAACACTCTAAATCCCCTTCCCACCGCTTGACTTAGCTTTCAGGCTTGGTAGCTTTACCACCTATGCTATGCAACGCATAAATTCCTCGTAATCGCCACAGCTTCACAACAGGGTAAGCTGAGACGGTTCGTGGGATATCCGGCAATCCTAATAAATTGCCGGGAATTGTCCTCCGACGTTGTGCCGTCGTGTTCGGGGGATCAAATCGGACGGCGTCTTCGTGTTTTGCTCCCTTGCACTTCGGTACGTGAAGTTTGGAGGATTCTTAAATGAATCGTGTTTTCACTCTTGGTATCGCGATCTTTTTCGCGGTCGTTGGTATGGCCCTGATCGGTGGCGAACGTCAAGTTGACGCTGCTTTCGGTTGCCATGGTTGTTTTGGTGGTAAGCACTGTGGCGGCCTGTTCGCTCGTCACAAGGCTTCGTGCTGTGCTCCTGAGCCAACTTGTTGTGCTCCTGAACCAGCTTGTTGTGCTCCTGAACCCGCTTGCTGCGGTCGTAAGAAGCATTGTGGTGGTGGTCTGTTCGCACGCCTGAAGGCTCGCCGTAGCTGCTGTGCTCCAGAACCTACCTGCTGCGCTCCAGAACCGACTTGCTGTGCACCAGAACCAGTCGCTTGCGACTCGGGTTGTGGCACCGCTTGCGGTGGTTGTGACACTGGCTGCACGACCTGTGCTCCAGAACCAACCTGTGCAGCTCCTGAAGTTCACATGGAATCCGAAGCTGCTCCTGCTGCTCCGACTCCAGCTGAAGCTTCGCCATCGGAAGAAGCCCCACCGGCTCCTCCGGCAGCTGAAGAAGCCTAATTGGGCTTCTCTTCTCTTAAGGTGACCAGGCCTGCGTCACCTCAGGGAAGAAACTGAAGGTGTGCGGGATTTGCCCTGTTACCCGCTCTCCCTCAGATAACTCAATAAAAGGCCCGGTCTTCTTTCATTAGAAGACCGGGCCTTTTCAATTGAGTGACGGTGGTTTACCGAGTAAGCATTTTTCGTAGACCATTCGTTGTTCCACGTGCATGTAATTACAATTAGAAGGTATTCCTGCCTGACGTCACGGTGAAGAGTGTCTGTATGTCGAAATCGAAATCCCCTCCGCCGAATCCATCCGATTCGGAAATTATCAGTCCAGCCACACGCAGCGCAATCTCGCTGGTCTTGTTCGTTTACCTGTTTGGTCTCTGGGTCGTTGTTTCCAGTTCGCTGGGGGGTGGATATTCATCACTGTTGCATGAGAAGCTCTTAAATCTTTTCCAGCTCTATACGGAGCCTTTAAACCTGGAAGTCCGAGCTTCGCCTTACAGCATGTACTCCGGCACCCCGGCCGACTACGAACACTTCTTTCGTGTTGAAGTGAGTTCGCCAACGGGTGAAACCAACACCTACCAGGTACCCGGCCCTATGCTTGGATCTGGCCCAAGGGATCCATACCGTTATCAGCGACTGGCAAAAATTGTTGCCCTCCAAGCGGAGATTAGCGACGACACACTACCGGCAGAAATCACCAAAGGGATCGGCCAGTACTTCCTTCGTCAAACGGGCAGTAATAAAGTGTCCGTCCGCTGTATCCGTCGGCGACCTCAACCGATGGAGCTTGAAATTGATGGACAGGTTTACGCCGCTGATCCCAGAGACCCTTCCTACGAATCAGAGCTTTATCGAGCAACCGTCCTTGTTGACTCTGAAGGGTCATTCCAGCTAATCAAAGAAATGGCGGCCGAACATGTCGCCCCGGTCGAGTAACACAGGAATTCCACGCGTGCTTGGTACCTATTTCAATCAATTCACCGACGCCATTTCCTCTGGTTGGAATCAGTTTTGGTTCCAGCGGGAAAGTCCAAAGACCGTAAGTTGCCTGCGAATCGTGGTTGGCGCGGTGGCATTGATTTATGCCCTGACATTTACCTCGGAATTGGCAATTTGGTTTGCCGACGGCGGAGTTCTGCCGGTTGATCGTACCTATCGCTTGACTGGCGCAGCGGATCCTTCTGCCCGGGTCTTCTATTGGTCGATCTTTTACTTCGCCCGTAATTCCATGCAGTTGTATGTACTTCACGCGGTTGGATTGATTTCGATCCTGCTGTTTGCGACCGGACTGCAAACGAGAATCACCTCGATTATCGCGACCGTGTTTGTTCTTTCTTATGCCGAACGAGCACCGATGCTGATGGGCGTGCTCGAACCCCTGCTCTGCCCTGTTATGCTCTACCTTTGCCTGGCTCCGTGTGGTGCGTATTTTTCTGTCGACGCATGGTTGAGAAGGCGAAAAGGAGACACACTAGAAGTACCGGCTTCTTTCACCTCGCATTTGGCGACTCGGCTGATCCAAGTCCACGTAGTTGCGTTCTATTGGATGATGGCATTCGCCAAGCTTGGCAACCCGGTTTGGTGGAACGGTGAAGCGATGTGGTGGCTGATCGCCCAGCCCGACAACCGCCTGGTGGATCTAACATTCCTGGGAGGCAGTGAGGGATCGCGTCTGATCGTTTTCGCCTGGTCCCACATGGTTGTTTTTTTTGAATTGGCCTTCGGTCTGTTGATTTGGTTCCGAATTTGGCGTCCCCTACTAACAACGCTGGCCGTCTTCCACTGGACAGGTCTGGGGCTCGTTACCGGCAACTGGGAATTTGCTATCTTGATGATCGGGCTGAGCCTGGCATTCGCCCCCTGGGAATCTTTGGAGATCGCCTCCCAGGATTCGGCCAGTTCCCAACAACAAGAAAGCCCGGCCCAAGAACCGATCAATGCCGGCGTCTAGTCTCTCTTCCTTCCACAAACCTGCCTGAGAGGAGTCCTACAAATGGAATCATCGTCGAAATTCACTCGCCGGAACTGGATGTTGGGAACCGCTGGCCTCGCAGCAGCAGGCGTCGTGGCCGAATCTTCCGACGCTGCGCAGCCGATCGCCGATCGAAGTGCTCCGAAGTTTAAACTTAGTCTAGCCGCCTACAGCTACCGTAAACTACTGCAAGACGCCAACTCGGGAGTCACGTTAAAGACCTTTATCGACGACTGCGCCGCGATGCAGCTGGATGGGACCGAGCTGACTTCCTATTACTTCCCCCAAGACGTCGATGCCGACTTCCTCTACGACCTGAAATCTCATGCGTTTCGCCAAGGCCTCAGCGTATCAGGCACGGCCATCAGAAACGACTTTGGGTATCCGCCCGGTGAGAAACGCGACAAGCAGATTGCCCACACCAAGACTTGGATTGAAAATGCCGCCAAGCTCGGGGCACCTGTCATTCGCGTTTTTGCCGGACACCAAAAGAAAGACATCTCAGCCGAACAAACGCATCGCTTGATGGTCGACGGTTTGGCCGAGGTATGCGAGTTTGCTGGAAAGCACGGCGTATTTCTAGCCCTGGAGAATCACGGCGGCCCAACGGCAACCGCTGAAGGATTACTCAAACTAGTACACGACGTCGAAAGCGATTGGTTCGGAGTGAACCTCGACTCAGGCAATTTCCATAGCGACGATATCTACGGAGAGTTGGCCCAGGTTGCTCCCTATGCGTTGAATACCCAGATCAAAGTCGTCGTCTCAGGCCCCGACAAAAAGAAAGTTCCCACGGACTTTAAGCGTGTCTTTGACATCCTAAGTGAAGCCAACTATCGCGGCTTCGTCGTCTTGGAATATGAAGAAGACAAAGATCCTCGCGAAGAATGCCCTAAATTCATCGAGGTGCTTCGCGAAGCGATGGGTTAGACACGCCCGAGCAACTTTTGGATGTCGTTCCAAGATCGCGTGTTAAGGACATCCGCTTTGGTCAAACCAGCTCGGCGTGCTTGCATGATACCGTAGCGCATGACATCCAGCCCTTCGATCTTGTGCCCGTCGCTGTTGATGCCGATGGGAATCCCCTGCTCTTTTGCCGCGTGACAATAGATGTCGTTCAAGTCCAGGCGAGCCGGGTTGGCGTTCAGTTCGACGAACTTATTATTCTCTTTTGCAGACTGAAAAACGGCCTCCATATCGACTTGGTACGGTTCACGTCGGTTGATCAAACGACCTGTCGGATGGGCAACGATGCAGATATTCGGGTTTTCTAACGCACCCACAATTCGGTCGGTGATTTGCTGCTGGGACTGGTTCTGACCGTAGTGAACACTCGCGATAATCCAATCCCCTTGTCCCAAAATATCGTCCGGCAGATCCATCCCCCCCTGTTCGAGAATATCACATTCGAGCCCTTTGAGAATTTGGATCTTGCCGTCGTATTTCGATCGCAGCTTATCAATTGCCTTCCATTGATCGAGTAGGCGTTCAGCATCTAATCCGTTGGCCATGCTGACTCGCTTTGAATGATCGGTAATCGCGATGTACTGATATCCCTTTGCAATCGATGCCTCGATCATCTCTTCCAATGTATTCAGGCCGTCGGTGGCATCGGTATGCATATGCATGTCCCCGACGATGTCGTCCACCGTGATCAACTCAGGCAGGCCAGTTTCGGCAAGCTTGAATTCGTCTCGGTTTTCCCGAAGCTCAGGCGGAAACCAGGGCAGCTCCAGGGCCGCGTAGACTTCCTTTTCGGTTTCTCCGGCGAGATAGCTCTCGCTACCGTCATCGTCCACGCGAAACACACCGTACTCGTTGATCTTCAGGCCTCTTTGCTTGGCGATCCCGCGCACCTTTACGTTGTGCTCTTTCGAGCCCGTGAAATACTGCATCGCGGCACCGTAGCTCTTGGCAGGGACCACGCGTAAATCGACCTGCATATTGCTTACAAGTCGAATCGACATTTTGGTATCTCCCCGAGCAATCACTTCCTCTATTTCGGGAAACTCTCCCAGACGATCCATCGCTTCGGTCGAGGACTCAGCGACTGTCAATATATCGATGTCGCCCACGGTTTCCTTACCGCGTCGATAACTGCCGGCAAAGGTGAGCTTTTCAATTCCTTCCACACTCTCCAAATGCTTTCGGAGACGTTGCACTACCTTATCGGCCTTTGCCCAGTAAACACGTTGGTCGGCAGTTGCTGCGAGATCGATTCCGCTGAGAATCGTTTGCTCGGTCTTCGCACCGAAACCTTTGAGCGCACGGACTCTTTCGTCCTGACATGCTTGCTTTAAGTCTTCCAGCGTAGAGATCCCCAGTTCTTTATAGATCACGGCGGCCTTCTTCGGTCCCAAGCCGGGGATACGCAACATGGCCAACACAGAAGGGGGAACCTTCTTTTGAAGCTCATCCAGTTGTGGCAATTTGCCTGACTCGACCAGCACCTTGCACTTGTCTGCCAAATCCTTGCCGATTCCCTCCAGATCCGTCAGTTTCTGCGATGAGTCGTTCAGAAGATCGCTGATTTGTTGCGAGAGGCTTTCGATCGTACGAGCCGCGTTTCGATAGGCTCGTACGCGAAAGCTATTGGCTCCCTGAAACTCGAGAAGATCTGCCAATATTTCAAACTTGGCAGCGATTTGAGCATTGTTCATAACGTTGTTCGCTGAAAGAGTACCTTGTGTCCTCATTCAGCGTAGCGATTGCCATTTGGATTGATCAACTCCCCCTATCGAGCGCATAAAAAAAGGGTCCTGATTTAAGAGCCCCTTTCAATCTTTTGATTCGATTTTTGCACTACTTTTTCAGCGAGTACCAACCATCGTTGTCGGCTTGAATGGAAGCCGTTGGCGGCAAAAAGGATCGAAGCGGTGGCTCCTGCGGCATCTCGTAGCCAACCGGAATCACCTGGGCTCGCTGATCAAGCCCTGCGGTTTTGTCGCGAGGATCGAGCAATCGAGGTGCTTCACTGGCCGAACCGGAGTTGGAAAACTGTGGATCCGGAATCGGAGTAACCGGAGTTACTTTCCATTGACCAGAAGGTGCCGGAGCGGTTGAAGATGGCGTGACGTTGGTCGTTGGAGCCGGACGCTGGCTTGTTACTGGCTGCGGAATGTATCGATTCAACGGAGGAGCACTCGTCGAACTTTCGATGGCCGCTCCAGACGAACCATTCAGTGTCGGGCCTTCAATTTGTGGTCGCAGTGATGGTCGCGTATCCGCTGGCTGACCTCCCTGCGAAGGAGGAGGCCCTAGTTGGTACTGCGGCGTGGCCGGTGCCCCAGGCTGTGGCGAGTAAATCGACCCGCTAGAACCACTGGACGGAGACGCCGGAGCTGATTGAATCTGCGGTTGTGGTTGAGGTTGATACTGTGGCTGAGGCTGAATTTGGGGCTGAGGCTGCGAGTATTGCATCGGTTGCTGTTCCGTGCGAGGAACCCATTGGCCTGATTGAGGTGAAGCGATGGCTCCGCCGGTCGAAGGGGCGATCGGCGCGTTGTATCCTGTCGCAGCACAACCGCAACCTGACGCAGCAGGTGCAGCCCCGAAGGCCGGAACGCGTTGAACTTGGGTTCGCGATGTCGTGCATCCCTGATAGCCAACCACAGGCACGCCTGCCGTGTTTTGCTGATAAACGGGAACCGGACGGTAAACCGTCACCGGCACACGCTGTACCTGCGAGTTGTAATTCATCTGAGGCGCGTAGCCAACCGTCGACACAGGGGACGGCGCGGGACAGGAGCCAACTACCGAAGGCTGATAGTTAGCCTGAACGGTTGGATAACCGGCCGTTGCTGGATAGACGGGATAATTCGTGGTGATCACCGGAGGCGCAACTGGATACGCTTCATCATTGCCCCACATCCAATCAGTCAGCCAGCAGGCCTGGGCCAGGCTGGGATTGTTGAACAGTGTCAGGCTGCACACCACAAGGGTGAGAATGGTCTTGATCGGCGAAGCAGTCATCCGGGAAAGGTCCTTCCGGTTGAAAACGCGTCAGGTCGTCGATCCTTCGAACCTCCAAAATTCGGGCTTCCATTGCCTCGCATCTATAAAAGGGACGGTGAAGAATAGATCACAGGCTTAAGCCAGAACAGAAAAAATCTCATTGATTTCGTCAACTTGGCCAATCAAGCCGACACGCATGCTGCCTGGTGAAGCCTTTATAAGCAGCGAAAGATTGCCGAATCGGCTATCAAAATCAGACAGGTAGCCCTTGTCGATACGCATCATGCCCGGAAGACAAGTAAATACCGTGCAATTCGCACCAGTGGTATAACCGGAAAAAATACGCACGGATATCGCCAGGATCTTCATTCCACACGGCTTCAAGATCCGATTCGTAAGGTGTTACGTCGCAAGTAAGAAGCATCGCAGACAGCTTGAGTGCCAACGACCAATCGGGCTGCGTGCGAAGAATGACCGGCAATCCACAATCGCGATGGCATGTGACCAGCAGGCGAGCTTTATTATGCTGGCAGCGCCAGCGAACCCACCGCTGTCTCCAAAATGAAAGCTGCTCGAAACCATCGATTACCAACAGTGTCTTTGCATCGAGATTGCCAAGTGGTATGGACTCCCGTTTTCTGGACGCTGTCAGCCGGACACGTTGCTCGACAAAACCGCGTAGGCCCCAATGCTGGCTGAGAGTTTCCAGTAACGTTGATTTGCCGCTTCCGTGTGGTCCGACGATTGCACCCTGCGCACCTGGGTGCGGAAAAGCAGCGATCAATGTGTCTAGCGAATGGCCGGTGGGAAAAACAAAGGGGATTTCTCCCGGACGCGTGAACCGAGTCGAAAAGGGATTACGCTGCATCATCGGCACTTTTCCTCGACGATCGTTTCGTCGCAAGGGGTATAGCCGGTTCGAGGTCACCCAGGTGAAAAGGAACTTCTTCCATGTATTCCTTCCCTTGCTGCATGAAAAGTCGGACACGAATCGCCCAACGAATCTTGACGATCAATCCCTGATAAGAAAGAGGACTGCGCGGCAGTCGAGTTTGAAATTTACGGCGTTTGGTCAGGTCAGCATCGTTGCGATCAATTGGTAAGAGACGCCGAAAGTCATGGGTTGCCAGATCTTCTTCTCCGGTCCCTTCGGTGTACCATAATACGGATGCTTCGATCGCTTGCACGTCAGACGGACGGGTCCCTTTGATTTCGAAACTAGCGATCAGTTCATCGTCGGGCAGATAGGTTCGGCCGGGACGATCGAGCGTGATCTCAATTTTGGGCTCGATACTCATCGGTCAACCTCTAATTCAGCCGGATAAACGACGATCGGAAAGCTACGACTCAACTGCGCACCGTGTTCGGCGTTGATCTGCACGACTAGTTTCCAGTGGATCGCATTGTGATCTGACTTGAAGCTGTGCATACAACCTACGGGTACTTTGAGTTGATAGTCCGCCTCGAACGGGAGCCCCGGCTTGATTTCAAAACCCTTCGCCGCGGCAACTTCCTCCTCCACCACACGTTTCGTTTCGCTTCGAACGTCCGTCCCTTGCAGGAAAGTTGCCGCTTCTTCGCATATAAGCAAAATTTGCAGTTGCCGGACCTTCATTTTACCAGCCTGGGTTACGAAAACGCGGTATTCCTTTCCAGGATAGAGCGGATGATTGGAGATTTCCAAGCCTGTGGGTCCCACGCGCGTGTGCGCAGTGACCTCGCGCAGGAACTGTGAGATCGCCGCCAAAGCCACTCCGATCGTTGGTAACGAAATGATCGTCAACATCCAGTCAGGCTTTCCAGCCAAGTGGTTACCCAGTGCGGCGATAAAGAAAACGCCTGCCATGCCACTCCAAAGCAAGCTAAAAATGAGGGTGGCCAACAGCCACCAGCCAGGAGAAACCTCGATTGGCAATCGAAACGCCAGACGCACACCGGGGCTGTTGGTCAAGTTCGCATCGTTGGGAATGGACGGATACGTGGTGGCCGGCATCGCCTCGCGTAAAAGTTCCAGGGTCTTCGCTTTTTTCGCAAACGCCGACCGGCGTTCGACGGAAGTTCCCATGAGAAGTAATGTATAAATCAGGCCGATCCCACCAATCACGATGAACGAGATCAGGACCAGAAAGATGACCCACAAGCCCCAAGCCGGAGTTCGCTCAAGAACGACACTTTGACCGGGACTGTCAGGATCGAACCAACATGGATAGATCCAGCCTGGCTCGTACCCGTTCAGCCGATTCCATGCCGCCTCTTGGGTGGAATAAAAAAGAGGGGATCGCCTCAACGACCAATGATGGTGCTGTCGTTCAGGAAGATCCAGCAAAACGAGTGCTTCGGGCTGATAACGCGGATAATCTTCGGTTCCGAGGCTGACAACTCGAACTTCCTGGACCGTACATTCCCCTTCCACATAGGCGACTTCCGGAAACATCGTTCGAATAGGCCAAGTTTCCAGCACGGTCGAGGCGACGGTCATTGCCGTAAAAATGACGCCGAAAAAGAAGATCGCCGAGAAGAAGAACGTTTCTCCCACGCTGGCCACGACACGCGAAACCGTACGGCGTGAACCGCGTTTTTTCTCCCAAATGCGAAACCAGCGAGGCATATGATGTCTTCAGATTTCCGAAGAAGCAACCAGTCAAAGGAATGTGGAGCGAAGACCATCCGTTTGGCGATCGGTACCTTCGCGCGATACCATGCTAAATATAACTAGATTCACCACTTCGCGGCACCGACTCCCCTTAGGTTTCTCTCATGATTACTCGCCGTTTCTGCTTGAAAACCGTAGGACTGGTCCTCGGCATGGCTTCTTTTGCCTCATTGGCCCGTGCTGGAGATTGGCCTCAGATACTCGGCCCCCACAGAAATGGCCACGCCGAAAACGAAACACTACTTAAACAATGGCCCCCACGAGGCCCCGAAGAGGTCTGGAAAAAGGACCTCGGAAGCGGCTACGCAGGCCCCGCGGTCGCAGATGGTGTTGTTTACTTATTTCATCGCGAGGGCAGTTCCGAACTACTCGAAGCGGTCGAGTTGAAGACCGGCAAGAAGATCTGGTCGCGCGACATGCGGGCCTCGTATCGACCTTCGGTCAACCCTGATGATGGTCCCCGCTGCGTGCCGGTCGTGACTAAGGATTCTGTCATTGTCTACGGCGCGGCAGGTATCTTGCGAAGCGTTGATCGTCAAACAGGAAAATTACGTTGGGAAGTCGACTTGGCCGGAAACTTCGGTGCACCTGATGGATACTTCGGTGCGGGAAGCACGCCGATCGTTTACGAAAAGTCCGTTCTTGTGAACGTGGGGGGACGCAACGGGGCAGGCATCGTAGCCGTTAACTTGAAAGATGGTCAGTTTCAATGGAAATCGGTTGACGATGCGGCCAGTTATTCTTCGCCGGTGATGGCCACGATTGCCGATCGACCCTATGCCGTTTTCGTGACTCGAATGCAAACGGTTGTGATCGATCCCTTCACCGGCAACGTGTTGTATGGGTTTCCGTTCGGTGCCAGGGGCCCCACAGTGAATGCCGCGACTCCGATCGTTTCCGAGAATAAACTGTTTGTCACCGCCAGTTATGGCGTGGGGGCGAAACTGGTGGAACTCGACAAGACCCAAATCAAGCCAATCTGGGAAAACGATGACACCCTCTCCAGCCAATACAATACGCCTGTGCTGGTAGGAGACTACTTGTACGGAATCCACGGACGCGAAGACCTAGGGTCTCCTGAGCTGCGATGCGTCGAGTTCGCCACTGGCAGACTCATGTGGTCGGAACTACTGCCAGGAACGGCGCACCTGATCTACGCGGATAAGAAGCTAATCGCCGTGACCAATGAAGGGACCGGGATCTTGTTTCTTCCGAATGAAAAGAAATTCGCAGAAGTCAGCCGCTTCCGCGCGAGCAACGACATTGTGCGTGCGTTGCCCGCGCTGAGCGAAGGCTATTTGCTTGTGCGCGAAACGGGTACGGGGGGCGGTCCGGTTCGCTGTTTCCAGATTGGTAAGTCCCCATAGCCAATCAATCGCTACACGGACACCAAGAGTTAGCTGCGAGCGTTTGGAGGCTCGTTAAACGGCAACGGCCGTGGCACGAGCGAGTTGGCGAGTGTGACGATAGAATCCGACACCCTCAAGTGCCGAGTAGACCTCGTCGAGAGTCTTTTCGCCGAAGTTGGAAATACTCAACAAGTCGGCTGGTGTGCAATTAAGCAGATCGCGAACAGTGAAGATGCCCTTTTCCTCAAGGCAATTTGTCGTGCGGACCGTCAAACCGATTTCCGCCGTACTCATTTCCAGCTTGGCCAACAGATCGTCATGTTGTTGGTCTACTGAATTTAGAGGAATTCGTGGCATGGGTTCCCTCCCTATCGCAAATGAAAAAATGAAAATGGTAGCGGTTCATCCCTAGAACCACTTTGTCGTGGTCGCTCCACATTCAACCGAGGCTTTAGAGCCTGGCCGAGGGTCTCGCGACGCGATCGCGTTTACTATACTCATTTCTTTAGAATTGAATACCAGTTTCGGAAAAATTTACGGAAACTACCTCAACGGTGCTAGCGAACTTGGCTCGCCAAACACGCTAGCACTCTTTCGATAGGTTGATGGATGACCGATTCCTTATTTGAAGGACTGACTAGCGCCCAGCGTGACGCTGTTTCTCATGTCGACGGACCAATCCTCGTCTTGGCCGGCCCTGGCAGTGGAAAGACGCGAGTTGTCACCCATCGCATCGCGTACATGCTTCGCAGCGGTGTCTATTCGTCGCAGATCGTTGCGCTCACGTTTACCAACAAAGCAGCGCAAGAGATGCGTTCCCGAGTCGAACGGCTGGCCCCGGAAAGCACTGTCTGGGTCAGTACGTTTCATCGATTTTGCGCGCGGCTGCTCAGGGCTTATTCCAATCTGGTTGGACTCGAGCCGAATTACACCATCTACGACACATCCGACTCTCTTCAAATTCTTAAGCGTGCTCTTCAGACCGAAGAGATATCGATGACGCACGCAACGCCTGAGAAAGTCGCCAAGGCAATCAGTTGGGCCAAAAACAACATGGTTCTGCCGGAACGATACGAAGCGAATTCCGCGAACGCAATCAGCTCGATCGTGCAGGACGTTTACCCGGAATACCAACGTCAGCTTCGCGCTGCCAATGCCGTTGACTTCGACGACATGCTGATGCTGGTTGCCCAGATGCTGCAAGAGAACCCGGAACTGCGGGCCGCGCTCGACGAACGCTTTCGTTATATCCTGGTCGACGAATATCAAGATACGAACCTGGTGCAGTACCTTCTAGTGCGTTCCCTTTCCCAACAGCACCCTAACCTAGGTGTTACCGGGGATCCCGATCAATCGATTTACGGCTGGCGTGGGGCGAACCTGAATAACATTCTTGATTATGAAAAAGACTTTGACCAGGTAAAGGTCGTTCGCCTGGAGCAGAATTTCCGGAGCACGCCTAATATTCTTTCTGTGGCAGATCACCTCATTGGACACAACAAGCGGCGCAAAAAAAAGTCACTCTTCACCGACCATCCTACAGGAAAGCCGGTACGCTTTTTGTCTTATGTGACCAGTCACGAGGAAGCGCAAGCTATCGCGACACGCATTGCGACTTATGTGGCTCAAGGAAAACGCCAACCGCGAGACTTCGCGATCTTCTATCGAGTCAACGCGCTCTCCCGCGCCTACGAAGAAGCTCTCCGCCAGCAGGGCATACCCTACATGATCGTGAGCGGTGTCGAGTTTTACCATCGCAAGGAAATCAAGGATGTCCTTGGCTATGCCATGCTCGTGAATAATCCGCGCGATGATGTCGCGTTCACTCGTGTCGTGAATACGCCTACCCGCGGAATTGGTAAGACGACAATACTCAAACTTCAGGTCCACGCGTTGGACCACGGTATTTCCATGCTAGATGCTGCCCGCGAGGCAGGAATGATCGACTCGCTCAATAAGCGAGCCGCCGTAGCGGTGGCTAAATTTGTCGCGATATTCGATCGGATCTCCTTGAAGATCAACCAGCCGGTGGAAGAGATTCTAGGGGCAATTCTGAGCGAGACAGGTCTACGAGCCCAATATGAAGACTCCGACGACGAGGAGGACGTTTCCCGCCTGGAAAACATCGACGAGCTACTCTCGTCAGCTCGGGAATTCGACTTCCAGCACCCAGAGGATGGTACCCTCGAGCAGTACCTGGAAGACAAAGCGCTGGTCAATGAGACCGATGAATTCGACACGGCCCTGGACCGCGTCACCTTGATGACACTCCACGCGGCAAAAGGCCTCGAATTTCCGCATGTGTTTATGGTAGCGATCGAAGAAGGTCTACTGCCGCACGAACGCTCGAAAGACTCGGACGCCCAACTCGAAGAAGAACGGCGATTGATGTTCGTGGGGATCACCCGAGCCCAGGAAGAGCTAGAGCTAAGCACGGCGAACCAACGCGATTTTCGCGGGCGACGCATGATGACGGTACCCAGTAAATTCCTCTTCGAATTGCCTCGGGAAGAAATGGACTTCCAAGCGGCACTGGGACGATATGCTCCGACATCACAAGAATGGGAGGATGTCCATGATATCCCACCGGACGACTTCAGTCAGATTGGCGAATCGGGCAATATTTCCGACGACTCGCCAAGTAATTCTCCTTCATCCCATACTAGAATGCTGATTACCGCAGCCGACATGGTGAAGGGTCCCAGTTCGTCGGCACCGAAATTGAATCCGGACCAATTCCATCAATCCATGGCCGTTATTCATCCGAACTACGGACTAGGCAAGATTATTGCCATGAGTGGCGAAGGTGCCAAACGCACGGCAACGGTTCAATTCGTCACCGGTGATCAAAAGAAATTCGTTCTCGCCTACTCAGAACTTCGATCAGCCTCTTCCAGTTGAGATTAACCCATGAGTAATCGTTTCATCAAAGTAGCCCAGCTGAAAACCGTCGAAGCGTTTCGCGATCGCCTAACGCAGTTGGGGCTCAGCTTGCCATGCGATGATTCGATACTTACGCGCGACCAGGGTTCGCCTATGGCAGCCCCAATGAAAACGGATGGTTTTACGATCGGTAACCGCTGGTGTATCCATCCCATGGAAGGATGGGACGCAAATACCGACGGAACACCGACCGAGTTTACAATTCGGCGTTGGGAAAACTTCGGCCGAAGCGGAGCAAAGCTGATATGGGGAGGTGAAGCCGCCGCGGTGCAGGAAGATGGACGTGCGAACCCAAATCAAACGCTGGGCACCGAGTCGAATCGGTTTGGTTTAGAAAAGCTCTACGATGCGCTCGTCAGCACGCATAAAAACGAGATCGGCGATCCTTCCGACTTAATGATTGGCCTTCAACTGACTCACTCAGGCCGTTACAGCCGCCCTAATCAGAAACAGATCGCAGAACCTCGGATCGCTTATCATCACCCAATTCTGGATGGCCGGGTAGGTATTGATCCGGAAGATGATCGAGCCGTCTGGACCGACGCACAGCTTCACGAGCTGATCGACAATTACGTCTGCTCTGCGAAGATCGCCCAACAGCTTGGTTTTCACTTTGTGGACGTGAAATGCTGCCACGGCTACTTACTACATGAGTTCCTCAGTGCGAGATCTCGTCCCGGTGAGTTCGGCGGTGACTTCGAGGGGCGGACACGACTTTTACTGACCATCATTCGCCGTATTCAGCAAGAATGCCCCGGATTGATGATCGGTGTACGAATGAGTGTGTTCGACTTAATTCCATTCCATGCTGGCCTCGAGGCCGGAGAACCAATCGATTTCCAAAATTTGCTGCCCTATGAGTATGGCTTCGGTGTTAGTGCCGAGAACCCTTTGGAGATGGACTTAAACGAACCGATCCGCCTGATCAAGTTGCTCTACGAGTCAGGCGTCTTCTCCGTCAACCTTTCCGCCGGAAGCCCCTACTATAATCCTCACATCCAACGCCCGGCAATTTTCCCCCCAAGCGATGGCTACCCACCTCCAGAAGACCCGCTGATGGGGGTAGTTCGTCAAATCGAAGCAGTTCGGGAGTGCAAGAAAGCCGTTCCGGAAATGTTGATGGTTGGTACCGGCTATACCTACCTGCAAGAGTACCTTCCCCACGTAGCCCAGGCCTTGGTCCGAGCTGGTTGGGTCGATAGTGTTGGCTTGGGCCGCATGGTCCTTTCTCTTCCTGAACTGCCCCAAGTGACGCTCGAAGAAGGTGCAATGCCAAGGAAAAAAGTGTGTCGAACTTTCAGCGACTGTACGTCTGCGCCACGAAATGGGATCATCTCTGGGTGCTATCCACTCGATCCGTTTTATAAGAAGTTGCCGGAGTTCCAGAAGCTTAAAGACGCCAAGTCGGCTGCTACGAAATAGATCTGCGAAAGACAGATCGATAATCTCTTCTAACGCCTTGGCTATCACGTGCTGCGGTGGACTATTTCCCATCATGATGAGCCAAGATAAGTGCGGAATGTGAATTGCCCACTTTTCTACGGGTTTCGTAGTCCCAATGGGTGATTCGCGCGGATCTCAGAGTTATACTCAGTGCCAGGTGTTCTTTCGCTTTAAAGGGAGCGAAATCACATCTAGGATCGGGCAACCACTTGACCACTAATTTCCTTCACGTCAAGTGGAACGTTGTCGCCAGACTGAGAGCGTAACTACAGGAATGATAGACCAGCCATGCGCGCCTATTTGACCGTCCAGGAAGGTCCTGCCCAAGGGGAAATGATCACAGCCGAGCAAGGCTCGATGTTCCGAGTTGGGCGTCAGGCTAATGCCGACTTATCCATCTCGGATGATCGAGCCATGTCGGGACTTCATTTTGCCCTGCTTTGCGATAAATCACGCTGCCGAATTCGTGATCTGAACAGTACGAATGGTACGTTCGTCAACGGAATTCGAGTTAACCTCGTTGAATTGCACGACCGCGATACGATTCGCGCTGGCGGCTCAGAGTTTCAAGTCCGATTTGAGGGCGAGATCACGACCACCGTTGTCGATCCGCTCATGTATCCCGAGATCCAACGTCTCCGCGAGAAAGACTCACAAAAGGAACCCGGCAAAAAACCGTTCGCCCCAGCGGCTCAGGCCGTGAGCCCCGCGACCTTAGAATCGACAAATGACTTTGGCCAGGAAGTCGAGCAACTTGCCCAGCAGATTTCTGCGGAAGTCGAGAACGAGTGCACAGAGAAGGTCGACTCGGATGCTCCATCTAAATGGGATTCCATACGCATTATTCGTCTGAATGTCACCTTTGAAGACGCCAGTGGCAAACGCCACGTTTGGCTGATTCCCGGCCAAACCGTCATCATTGGACGAAATCAAATGGCCGATGTCACAGTCGTTGGTGATGCCTCGATTTCAGGTGTGCACTTCGGTCTCGACTGCGAAGAGAAGCGATGCCGACTGCGTGATCTGCAAAGCCAAAACGGTACCAAGCTAAATGACGTAGACGTTCCCTATGCTACGATCTACACCGGGGACAAATTCCTAGCGGGTAAAACCGAGTTTCATGTCACGATTGACGGGGGCGAAGAAGCTCCTGATGCTCCCTTACGAACTTGGGTCTTTGAGGATCTGGTTCGACGTAAGTTCGCGACATTCTTTGCGAAGGAAGTTGGAGAAAACTACCATCTGGTCGATGCCGTGGGTGTCGAACCGCTGCCCATCGAGTTTCTCCGCCGGCTTGCCCGCCATCGCGATGTGGGAGCGATCGTCGATACCTCTAAAGTGAAGTCACAACCGTGGGAATCCAACTCTGAGGGGACCTTTGACTGCGACGGGTCGCACGCAAAAGTTTTTCACATCGCAGACATCGAGAAGGTCGTTGACGAGGTCAGAGAAGCTTGGGGCAAAGATGCTTTCGCTTTCATCTTTCCTCACGAAGGCAAAGAAGAAGTCATTTCCGCATATCCCGAAGCGGTTGCAAAATACCGCGAAGAAACCGACTCAGACGCTCCCGACTCAGACGCTCCCGACTTTGGCAGTGCCGGCGATTGGATCGATTGGCTATGTGAGCACCCAGATCGAATATCTGAGCTCATGCCCAATGCGGAAGCCATTTTCATTCAACACACAGACCCAAAACGCTGGCGTCTGCTTTGCGAAACCGACTTCATTTCACGACTGAATCGGCTAGGCTACCTGCCGTCGAAGCCTTCCGTACTGAATGAACCAGAGAGTTCTGACTAAGAATTACTTCTTTCCTTCGGCCCGACGCTGCCGGAAAAAATCCGTTAGGATCTGGCCACACCTCTCTTGTAGCACGCCAGAAACGACCTCGCATCGATGGTTCAGTCGAGTGTCATTAAGCATCTCAAAAAGTGACGTAACCGCCCCCGCTTTCGGATCGGGTGCTCCATAAACCACGACTGGAATTCGTGCTTGCAAGATCGCCCCGGCACACATGGGACATGGCTCAAGGGTGACGTATAAAATGCAATCTTCCAGACGCCAGCCCCCTACCGCCTCGGCAGCCTGAGTGATGGCGATCATTTCCGCATGGGCTGTTGGATCTCGCAACATCTCTCTCTGATTATGAGCAGCGGCTATGATGCTCCCCTCGCGTACGATGACGGCACCGACCGGCACTTCGTCGCTACGAGCTGCCTGGTCGGCCTGTTGAAGCGCCATCTGCATGAACATTTGGTGCAATTGAGGTAGCTCGAACTGACCATGAATCTCGGAATCGGTCACGCGGTTACTTTCTACGGAAATAAAAAGAGACATCCTTTCGCGAAAGAAAGGATGTCTCTGAATGTACTGAACGATGCCAGATGCGTCACGCCCCTATGGGAGATCACCTTCACTTAGTGTGACTTGCTGCCAGCCATCGGTTGTCGTATTTGCGTTAGCGAAATACGTTGATGCCGCCCCGCGTAGGCGAGCATCACGACCATCGCTGGATATCAATCGCCCATAGACGTGAGCGTCCATGTCGGTGCTCGCCACCTTGGTCGAACCGTCAACGAAAGTCATCAGTACCGTGTCACCGTGATAGCTAGAAGGCAAGTAGTTGCCACCCAGCGTATCCTGCAGATTACCCTGGGAAAGGACCCAGCCAGATGTATAGAACGCATCGTTCCACAAGAGAGCGGATTCTGATTCATCGCTTTCTTCATTCCACTTCAAACCAGTACCGGCTGCACCAAAGTTGGGAACGCGAACACGTTCGCTAACCAACAGCGTATTCGATATTCCGTCTTTGAATTTCGAACCAGTCATCCGGACTTCGTCTTGCGTTGTCCCATCAATAAGATTGCTCAGATCGCTCCAGGCACCATTTTCAGAGAGGTCAAGTGGGTCATCCAGAGCGGCAGGATCCGTGTTGTTTTCGAAACCACCATTGGCGATGTAACTGAGCGGATTGGTCTCATCGGGATCGAGTGGATCGCTTGGGCATACTAATGCTCGAATGATCTTGTTATCAAGAATGACTGGATTGTAAGGACCAATCGATGCCGATGGATTACCAGCGATATACGACTCGGCAAGATCCGCACGATCGAGTTGATTCAAAAGCGGAACAGCCCAGCCAACAACTTCATAAGCATTATAGCTAGCCTTATTGGCGTTCGTGACCGATTTCGCCCACGAACGATGCGGAGGCATCTCGTTACGAGGGTGCGAATTCATCTTGGTCTGCACGGCCAAACCGATCTGCTTCATATTGTTCATGCACTCGGTTCGGCGGGCCGCTTCGCGGGCCATGTTGACTGCTGGAAGTAGCAAGCCTGCCAAAATTCCAATAATGGCAATCACAACTAGCAATTCCACCAGCGTGAAGCCGTTTCGGCGGTTGATCATGTCCGAAAATCCTTAATGCGTGATAAGTCACTGACAAGCGTGTTTTTTTGAAGTGCTAGGCCACTTTAAGTATCACCCATTCCCGTTCAAATGTCGAGTACTTTGTAAGTCGCACGAAGATGTCGCAAACCGTTCTGAGATAACGATTTTGCTGAATTCAACAAGCTTTTTGAATTCGCAACCTAGGGGAAGTTTATTGCAAAGGTAACCTTTTACCTTCCGACACTTTGTAATGAAGTGGTGTCCCAACGAAATCTTTTAGCTTGGAATGACTTGTGAACCCCGAAAAAAATATGTGGCTAGACCTGTTTGAGCGTTGGCCCAAAGACATGCCCCAAAAGGGGGTCATTATGTCGGAGCTTAACGAATCGATCCCTTTCGTTGGTTTCGCGCTCGACGAAAATATGGTGGTCGTACAACGTCAGACTCCCGACGCAATCGGAGCTCGTCAGGCCATCATTCCTTTCAACTCGATCAGCTATCTCAAAATCACGGCCATTGTTCCTCCTAAAGCCTATACAGAGTTTGGGTTTAAGGGAGCGTTACCCAAAGTCTGATGAAATCGATCTTTCTCGATTACAACGCGACGACGCCCATTGCACCGAGCGTCCAAGAGGCAATGCTCCCCTATATGGCGGAGTATTTTGCCTGCCCGGACGGGATTTATGCGCGAAGCCGCGCCATCGACGAATCTTTAGAAGATGCCCGAGGACAAGTTGCTCACCTGCTTGGGGCAACTTCCGATGAAATCGTGTTCTGCGCTTCCGGTACCGAAAGCTGCAATCAGGCCATTAAGGGAGTCGCCTATGGCTATCTTGCGCAACGAAAACCATGTCACATCATCATTTCCGCCATCGAGCACGCGGCAGTAGCCCAAACGGCAAGTCATTGCCGTAATATGGGTTGCGACGTTTCAATTGTCCCGGTCGATCGCCATGGAATCGTGACAGCGGATGCTCTCTTGCAGGCAATACGCCCGGATACGCAGCTCGTATCCATCATGCTGGCCAATGACGAGACTGGCGTTATTCAGCCGATAAGCGAGCTGGCTAAGATATGTCAGGAACATGAGTTACTGTTACATTCCGATGCGTGCCAGGCTGCCGGAAAGATTCACGTCAATCCTAAACAGTTAGGCGTCGATTTACTAAGCATCAGTGCCCACAAATTTTACGGCCCCAAAGGCGCCGCGGCCCTCTACGTTAAAGAAGGAACTTCCCTTCAGCCCATCATCCATGGAGGCGGGGCCGAGCACTCATTAAGGGCCGGAGCTGAGAACGTCTTGGCCTGGGTTGGTATGGGTAAAGCGGCAAATTTAGTGGGTCGCAGTATCGATGCTGCGGCAGAAAAGCTCACGCAACTTTCTCGAAGACTCGGCCACCGGCTCATGGAATCGATTCCTGAGCCTATTGTCATTCACGGATCACAAGTCGAGCGTATCCCGAACACATTATGCATCAACTTTCCAAAAGTTTCCGGCCAAGAGCTGCTTAGACGCGTTCCCGAAATCTGTGCGGCAACCTCTTGTAGCGATACCGTGGGGGGGGGAAACACTTCGCCTGTGCTGGGGGCGATGGGAATCAGCGAGACGGATAAAAGGGGAACAATTCGCCTTAGCCTCGGATGGTACACCTCTGAGGAAGAAATCGATCAAGCCGCCGACCTACTGATTCATGCTTGGGAATCTTTGAGGCATTAATTTCCTGTCGAACGATTACCTCAAGGTTGCGTAGCTCTCCCCAGAATTGCCCGGAAACGCCAAATTCCTCGACTCTGCGAGGGCCTCAGGCTCGTTTCGAATTGCAAATTTGAAACACTTCACTCCATCCCACGATTAGACCTGCAGTCGCTAACTCCATTGTTACGAGACAAACCGTAGAGCGGATACTCGGGTGAATGGAACCTTAAAACACCACTTAACACCATGCTTGCCACCTGTGAGGATTGCAATTCACCAATACGCATGGTTTTATGCTGATGCGTTCCGGTCGCGTTCCTGTTTCATTTTGCGTTTTTCGCGTACTGTAGATACCAATTCAAGATTACTCCATCGCTAACGAATCCACTTCTGGGCAAATGCACAGGAGTAGAGGCCCCTTCGCCTGCCAGCAACGAAATGAGGCTTCCGAAATGATCGTCAAATCACAAAACGTATTGATCGATACCGATTCAATTGCCTTCGCGGTAATGTATCGCTGCTTGAAGTGCGACAATGTCGTACACGGCACGAAAGGTTCTGCGAATGGGATTGTCTGCGAGAACTGCCAATCTCCCTTAGAGGAAGATGACGAGATCGCCTTTCGGCTCGAGGGTGATGACTAGTCGTAGCCGCCTAGCAAATTTCCGCCAAAAGCAATCTGCGCTATTTTAGGTGCAGATGGACATGCCAAGCGCGTCAGCAGCTTCCGTCTATTCAAGACTCGAAGCGATTGAAGCGAACAGGCAATTAAGCTTGAGCACTCTTCGCGTCTGGTCCATTCTCGGAAGACGTGTTTCCGAAATTGAAATTCTTGAAGCTCAAGCTATCGATTCTTCCGGCTAACAAGTCTGCCAGCGGACGAGTCATTTCAAACTTGGCAAACAAGATCTTCATGATCGCTGTCATGGGAACTGCCAAGAACATGCCAATCATGCCCCAGATCAGCGACCAGAACATCAACGCTAACAAGATCGCGATCGGATGAACGTCGAATGAATCGCCCATCATGCGGGGTTCGATGACGTTCCCACTTATTATCTGTACGGCAGATGAGAGGGTGATCACGATCGTCATTTCCCACCAAGCCATTTCCGGATCGAATACGATTAATGGCAAAGGCAACAGGCACGCTAGAATGGGCCCAATGTTCGGGATGAAATTGAATAAGAACGCCAACAGGGCGAAAACAGCCGCCAGAGGTATTCCGAAAAGCCACAAAGTGAAGCCAAAGGCGAGGCCAGTAAAGAACGAGATAAGCGACTTGGTGAGAATGTATTCTCGGATTTTGGCGTCAATCTCTTGCCAGGTATTTTCTGGGAGCGTAGCTTGCGAGCTTCCTAGCAGTAGAAAAAAGAGGAAGATGACGACCATCGTGCTCGTTTGAAGCATATACCACATCGAATCGGTAAGCTTATTCAAGCTATGCTTTACGGTGTCATTTAGAAATTGCGATAGAAGATCATGCGAAGGACCATCTTGCTGGGATGCCGAATTCTGCTGTTGTAGCGTTCCTGCCATGGGGACAGCCGCGTCGTTAATACTTGAAGTATTTACGGCTTCTGCGACATCGCTTGCGTGTGAACTTCCGGACAGAAGGCCTTGAAAGGCAAGTTCAGGCGTTCTCACCCATTCTGGGACCAAATCGACCCATGCTTTTGCTCCTTGAACATACTTGCCACCGTCTTGCCGAAGCTGTGCAACGGAAAGCCAAATGATGCTCCAGAGCACAAACACCAAGGCAAACCCGATGAGGGAAGCAATCAGGACGGCAACCAGGCGGGTCGTGGAAAGTCGATTTTGTATGTTCGACAATACTGGCGTCAAACCGCTGACGATAAAAATCGCCAAGACAAACGGGATCAACACCGCCTGCAGCCAATAGAGAGACCACAGCGCGAGAACACCTACGGCTATCGCCAGACAAATCGTTTGCCGGCGCATTTCCGTTTCAATCGATGCGAATCGAGACATAAAGACCTTCGGTTCTAGTTTGCAGCCTTCATTCCAGATCTTCCCGATCTACTAGCGGCTCGAACAATAGAACGGTAATCAAAAACAGAATCCATCCCAATATCATGATGCTTCCACCCACCGGGACTAGCATCGTAAGTTGCGACATTCCCATGGCGGCAATGAGATAGAGCGTCCCACTGAAAAGCACGACGCCGAGAACCAGAGACACTGCAGCGGCCATTCCCAATGCTTGGCCTCGGGCGGAACAGGCCATTATCATACCCAGCCCGATCATCGCCAGGCCATGATACATCTGATACTTCACCCCCGTTTCGTATTGGGAGAGCCTTTTCGCCACTGCTGGGTTGGGAGCAGGGTCGGAGAGTTCATCTCCGACTGCGTCGGCGTCGGCACCGGAAACATCGGACACAATCATCCCTCGCACCGTATGCTCCATCGCACCTGCGATGACAGCCGTCCCGCTGAAAAGAACGCCGAGAACTAGCACAAACTTGGCCACAAGACACTTCCTCTGAGATGCTCTTACAGAATGGAAAGAGACAAATCGCACATAACCGTGCGAACGTATCTCTTGGACAAAGGTTCTATTGTACGCCAATCTTCGACATGGCGCAAAAAAGTACCGCCGTGAAAGTCCGAAGACGTCTCACGGCGGCAGGAGGTCATAGTCTTTTTGCGAAGTACGGCGTTACTGCGTGAAGCCGAGTTTCGCTTCTTCTTCCTCTTGGATGATGATTCGAGGCGTCACCATCATCATCAGGCTCTGCGTTTCTCGACCGATACCTACGTCTCGGAACAGACGATTGATATACGGTAGCTTGCTAAAGACCGGAATACCGCGTTCGCGACGTTCTTCGCTTAGACGCTTAATACCACCCAGTAGCACTGTACCACCATCAGGCACACTCACTGTCGTGCTCACCGTCACAAAGGAGAACTGTGGCAGCTGAATCGTGGTACCAGAGGTTACCTCTTCCTCTTCATCGTTAGTCGTACCACCATCTGCTGCATCCGGATCTTGAACGGTCGAATCAGATCGAGTACTTGTAGTCCCCTCGAAGGTGAACTCTTCGACGTTACCGATTCGGCTGAAGAACGGCACCAGGGTCAGGCGTACAAACCGACGATCCGGAGAAACGACCGCTTGCACGCTAAGTGAAGTACCTTCGTTTAGAACGACAATCACCGGTTGCTGAGCCGCAGCAAAGTCACCCACAACAGGAATCACGCTCGTGACGAACGGGGTTTGAGTGGTATCCGAGACGAATGCCGTTTGACCGTTGAACAAGGTCACCTTCGGAGCCTGCATCACATTCGATCGCAAGTCACCCTGTGCGGCCTGCATCACGAAGAAGGCTTCGATGTCAGATAACATCGCAAATCCGAACGTCGCACCTGCGGTTGTTGGATTGATCAAGCCACCGACCGATGGAACCGTATTATTGAACAATTCTTGATTGAACTGCAGATCCAAGTCCCCGGTCGGGTTACCATCCTGGTCGATACCAACCGTTACACTCGGGCTGCCCGAATTATTACGATTCGCACCCAGTCCAGTGGTGTTGTCCTGAATCTGGAAGTCGAAGTCGACACCGACACGTTCAAAGAAGTTGTCGTTCAAAGTAATGAAGCGAACTTCGATGGTAACCTGAAGGTCTTGCAGACGTCGCAACTGAGCCAAAAGGTCAGCGAGTCGATCGTGCACTTCCTGCGTCTGGCTAACCACCAGGCTAAGGTTCGTGCTGAAAGGTGCGATTGAGCCTGGGCCACCCAGTTCTTCCCACGATTCCGGTTCGACGGTCGTTGTGATGAGTTCGATCAGCTGATCGAAGTCAGGCTGAACACCACCACCGAAGCCACCAGGACCACCTCCTACGCCACCGCCAGGACCGAAGCCCATGTTACCTTGCGATTGGCCGGAAACCGGAGGACCGCCACCGGATAAACCAGGGATGAATCCGTTAGGCACCTGGGCCAGTGCACTCGAACTGTTGATGTCTTCGCCTTGGGCGAACAATGACATGGGATTCGATCCCCCCATCGTTCCTGCTGGCGAACCCGTGATCCCTTGGCTTTCGTAGGCAGCCTTAATGGCACCCGGAAGGCCCATGTTGTAGCTCGGTACGAAGTTCGGGATTGGAAGCACCAAGTCAGCTACGTTGTAAACCTTCTGGTACACGTTGCGGCTGCGGAACGATTCGCTGGTAATGACCAGAGCTTCGTCGCGAATCACATAGCTCAACCGTAGTGGCTGCAGAATGTGATTCAAAGCACTGTCCAGGCGAACCGCTTGTTGCATGTTAATGCTGATTTCAGTGTCATAAGTCACCCCTTCGGCTTGCAGGCCGCGTGGGTCCAACATGACGTTGATACCAACCATGTTGCCCAAGGTTTCCATGACGCTTTGCAGCGACTGTTTGTTGAACTTGATGTCGACCTTGGTCTTAAGAGCCTTACGAATCTCGACTTCGTCTTCCGAGATCTGCGAGTTCTCTGTCAACCAGCGTCGACGGCGTTCGGTCATGTCTCCCCATTCCTTCGCACTTGCGAACTGAATGGGATTGTTGTCATCGAACGGAATCGAGGAAGTATCGACGTTATGCAAGGCTTGCCAAACGGCCGATTCCTTGTCGTCCTTCAGAGCCATGTTCTGATAGGTACGGCGTGCGAACTTGGCCTTCCAGATTAACGTTTGGACCACCGGGTTTTCCGGGTCCATTTCGCGAGCCTGGCGGGCAATCACTTCCGCTTCCTGCCAACGCTGTTGATCCATCAGTTCGTTGAACTGATTGGTCATGTCGGCCAGCTTGCCATCGATTTCAAGCTTAACGTCACGATCTTGTTTGATCTCGCTCTTGATCGCCATGTTGCGTTCGTCGAGTTCAATCTGTGACTTATTCATATCGATGTAGGTCTCGAGCGATTCGACGCTGCGATCAACACGAGAGAGCAGTTGCTTCTTGGCAATGGCATCGATCGACGACTCATCTACCGTGACACGAACTCTCTTCAGCTTGTCCAAGGCACTTTTTGGATCGACCTCACGCATTGCGTCGGCCTGCGATTGCTCTCGAGTGACTTCAGCAATCATCTGCCGCAGCAGCACTTGCTGCCGAGCGTCAACCTCGGCCAAAGGCGAGGAGTTACTGGTCTGAGCAACTCCGCTGGTCACCGGGTTAGTCTGGTATTGCAGGAAGTCTTGCAAACGCTGGCGTGCGGTTGGATCGAGTTGGCTCTCGTACTTCCAGGCTTCTTCAAACAGCTTGCGAGCTTTCATCTTGTCGCCGGAAGCCAACGCCTGTTCACCCTCTTGCAAATATCGCGTGCCTGCCTGGCCGGTAGCGTCTTGCTGGGCAGAAGCGGGCATATTGCGAGTGTCATCGTTTTGAGGATTGTAGATCCCTTGCGAAACAGGGAATCCTGCATCCATAGGACCTTGCGATCCACTGGCTTGGCGTACTGGACTGGAAGCTTTCGCTCGCGAGATTTCTAACATCAGCATATCGGGGCGAAGGTCGCCCTGTTGATAGCTTCGGTTACCCAACGTGTTAGCCTGTTTGGTAAACGCTTCGGCCGTCCCAATGTCACCGCGATCTAGGGCTGCTTTGGCCTGAACAAGGATGGCTTGTTCTTTAGCGCGGGCGTTGCCGGCGATATTCTCAGAAACATTCGGAGCGACCTGGTTTGCACCGGAACCGCCACTTCGGCGTCGCGTGATCTCAGTCAGCAAACGGTCCGGAGTAACACGAGCTCTCTGGAAATCGAGGTTCATCGACTGAACCTGACGAGACATCTGTTCCGCCAGATCGTATTGCCCGTAGAGCATCAAGCCTTCTGCTTGTTGAAGCAAGACTTCACCAAACTGATAGGCCGACTGTGGACCAACCGGCGAGGCTGAGATTTGATTTACGGAGCGAATCAGATACTCGACATTTTCAGGCGAGTCTTGGTGCGATGGATAGACGAGCCCCAAGCCCTGAACTTGACGTACGAGCTTTTCTGCGAGGGCCACATTCCCACGTGCGAGTTCCAGACGAGCTTGAAGCAACATCCGGCGAGATGTCTCGGCGTTGCCTTGCGTACTGGTCGCTGCAGCGTAGGGATTGGAGGTCATCGCAGGATCAGGCGTCTGGTTGACCGTCGGAAGGCGAGTTGGGCTGGTTCCTGCGGCAGGACCATCAGCGGCGACTTCACCACCAAGCATCGAAGGACGAACGCCTGCGTTTTCCAGGTCTCGACGGAAAGCCATGACCGAGTAGCCGGCTGACTGGAAGTCTGGGCCCGCTTTGGAAGCTTGCTGGTAGTAGTTCAAAGCCGACATCGTTTGGCCGCTTTTTAAAGCTTCCTTGCCACGAGCAAGAGCTTCGGCCGCAATCTTCTGCTCCATGCCAGGTTCCTGTCCGAGCAGTTTTTGCCCGACATAGTCTGGATTGGCTTGGGCAGCCGTCAGATCGGCCAGATCACGAGCAGCAGCTTCCGGGGTATCCCGAAATTTGCTGAAAGCCGGATCTGAGGGAACATTGAACGTTTTGGCTTGCTCGATCAGAGACTGAGCACGTTGGTAGTCTCCGGCACGCATCGCATCGCGAGCTGCCTTCAGAACCCCTTCTTGCTTTTGCTGATCATACAGCGAACCTTGTTGTTGACCTGTCGCCGATATTGACGTGACGAGCTCAATCTCGGTCAACGGATTTGCGACAACCCCTTTTCCAGTGCTGAAGCACAGCACGGCAATGAGACCGGCTGTAAGCACACGCGTGGCCAAATTCAACGCGACTCTCCTTGTCTGAACTTGTGGCAGCCTGCGATCCGTGAGTTCTGGGATCGTCCGAGAATGATTCATGGTGTTCCTATCCTTCCCCTTACGGCGACACGTTTCTGACGAGGAACAGCCGCAAACGAATCCTTAATTGGGATCGCCTGCCCTGTCCACGTGCCGCGCGCACTGGTGAATCTGCATCCTTGCATTTCTAGGTGAGGCGGTTAATTACTGGTTGTTCCCAAACAGGTCAAGGTCGCTTTGACGACTTGCTCAACCTTTTTTGATAATCAGACCAGTTACGCTGCTAGCAGCAGGAGGTCTCCTCGCTGGCAGCGCAAAAATCGCCGGGCAGTACAGTACCGAGATCTGAGAAACGACTCAATAGATGTTTCTCTACGCGCAAAGAAAAAGGCGCTCCGAAGAACGCCTTGGGGGAAAATCAGCTTGGAATCCAGCGATTACTCGCCTCGACCGCGGCCTCTTCGCCCGCCGCCTCCGCCGTAATCATCGTAACCAGAGCCACCTTCCATCGAATAAGGGTCGTCTGCATCCCGCCCGCCTCGAGGTCTTTTGACCTCAGGCTTAGCGAAATTGAACTTGGCGAACTTTTTGACTTCGTCAAGCTCCGACTTGATGTGAATATTTCCAGACTCATCAAGCACCAGAATTTCACCGGGGACTCGCAACTTTTTGTTGTTCTCGTCGGTGTAACGACCGATGGTATCCTCGCCACCACGTACGTCGAGAAGCGTGTAGCCTGTCCTAAGTGTGTACTCTTGATCCTTCTTATCCGTTTCAAGTGGATAAGGCTTTCGGAACTGATAAGTAGCTGGATCTAAAATCCACAGATCCCCGTTATACTCGACCATACTGCCACGAGTGACTTCTTTCAATTCCTTGGTGACCAAGGCATTGACGTCCTTCTTCGAGTCCCACTTCATGGCCAACACCGTTGCGTTCGGCTCAGCCGTTCGCAGAATCTGGCGTTGATTATTTCGGTTGTAAACCGTTCGTCCAGCATCAACGGAACCAGCCAGCACGTCCGCACTTGGTGGGACGTGAACCGTGGCACTTGGCTCACTAAATTCAGTCGTTCGCCAGAACTTAAATTGTGGTCCCGTTTGTCCGGATTGACCACCACGGGGACTTGTCATGCCGCCCTGCTGAGTCTGCAGATGCTTCATGATTTTGTCACGTTCCGGCTTCAGACGTGTAAGCACATTTCCTTCCAAAGCACGTGCTGGTGGAGCTTCCTGAATGTTCTGAGGATTATTAGGATCCTCTAGCCACAACTGCACTCGATATTGGTAGTTCTTATTGGGCACCACGGAGGTGTCGTAAAAGCGGAACATCTTGTTCTCAGCATCGAACATGGACGAACCACCACCATATCCGCCACCCCCTTCACCGCGTGCCATGCTCATGCCACCGCCACGGTTCCCGGTTGGTTTACGCATCATTCCTGGAGGAGGCGTCATGATGTTGTTGCCAGCACCGCCCATCCCAGGCATACGACCAGGGCGACCATAGGGCCCCATGAAGCCACCGTCGCCTTCGCCACCCATCGCTCGACCAGGCCCACCCATAAACCCTGGCACATCACCAGGCAGATCGCCGCTGGCCTCTGGAAGCATTATCCCATCCATCTCCTCGGACATCATGCTTTCATTGCCGTAGCCTTGCTCTCTTGGTTCATACTTGGGAACCGTCGAATGTAGCCCCCAATCGCCGGGATTGAACAGAAGAATCGGTGGCATGGGGAAACTGAGCGTCGCATCAAGGTACTCAGGCGGTGCAACTTCATCAGGCATGAAAGCCCAACGATGACGAGCAATTAGTCGCTCCTGGTTCACGTTGATCGACTTTTCCCACTCGCCCCAGGTACCATCTGGATTCTGTTCGCGGCGTTCGATAGCAAAGTGGACATAACGAGGATAGTCTCGACCTTCCATGTAGTTCGCTCGATCTTTGAAAGCGGCTTCGTACATGTCCAATTGTTTCTTCAGCGGAGCAAGTCCGGTAATTGCCACGAAGTACTTGCCTTCGATCTTGCTACCGGTACCGCCGCGGGCCTGACCAAATTCCAACAACTGCTCTGGGGTTAATGTTGGTGGCGCGTTCGCGTCGGCCATTCCCATCTCTCCGCCATATGCACCACCTGAGTAGCTCTCGTATCCCGATCCACCAGGCATCATGCCGGGGCCGCCTTCACGCATCATTCCCATTCCGCCTTGGCCAGCTTGCTGAGTGCTCAGGAACGCGAAAGGAGCGAATCCCGGCGTCACTTCGATACTGGCAAGCGGCAATAGAGCCGGATCTGGTCGTTTCTCGATACTTTCCTTATGACGAACTCGAAAACTCGAAGGAGTCTCGTAAGGTGCCAAGGGGATCGGCTTACTTGCTCGCGTGGCAGCCGTTTGATATTCCGGCGGCACCCAACGTTCTTCCTCGACCTTTTCCCAGGTTTGAAGCTCGATGTTATTGCGAGCGTTTTCGGAAGCGCTAACCAAATCGTTAGGAGTCGTTTCGATCGATCGTTGTTGAGTCCCGCGGTAAACAAACACAACCACTAGGACAATAGCCAATCCGAAGACAAGCTTTTCAACGTGGAGGATCAATTTTGATTTGAGCCCACCGTTTTGTAAGTCCAGCTTCTTCATGATTGAGTCATCCTTATTCTGTTCCGAACCATCCGAATGTGAGAAGAGAAGAGGTCTGGGGCAATGTCCGCTTACCGCGTGGTCGCGGACATGCCGGCGGTTTCCGTCGCGGTATCATCCGCTGCCGAGTCGTCGTCGACTGGTCGCGAACCTTCAGGCCACAACAGGTCGCGATTCACCGGATTGTAAATGTAAATGATGCCGTAGATTTCGACCGGAGCGTCAAAGATCTTTTCGGCCTGATCCAGGTTATCGCCACTTTGGCCGCCACGGCCCATGCCGCCCATTCCACCGCCAAACTCGCCGCCCATTCCCATGCCGCCGCCCATTTCAAAGTTACCCATGCCGGGACCGCCCATTCCACCGCCACCACCGACTCCGGAGGTTTCGGGATTGATGCGGACTTGGCGCACTTCAATCATTAGATCGGCATTGCCGCACTCGACCAGCAATTTATCGATCTCGCGCTGATCCATAAGCAGTCGCATTCGGACCGGCAAACGTTTGGCTACGGAAAGATAGTAGTTCTCCGAAGTTGGCTCGGTGGTAGCGGCACGCAAGTCGTCGACCATTAGCTTTTTATAGTCTTTGTCGACATACCGGAAATCGCCTGGATCCATTACCATGCCATCCATGGGCATACCATCTGGGCCCATTCCGTCCATGCCCATGCCATCCATCCCCATTCCCATGCCTTCGTCCATCATGCCGGAACCGTAGGGATCATCCATCATTCCGCCGTCCATCATCCCGTATTCGTCCTGGCTTGTGACCAATGGAGAACGAGGGATAACAACCCTGGATTGAATTGGCATGACCTCACGACCAAACTCGATCGTTTCAATCGCCTTGATAGTGGCTTGGTGGGCGCTGCTAATGTCGCCGTTGGTTTTCGCGATGACATTCATAATGTTCTTCAACACCCACAGGTTTTCCTGAGCGTAGAGAACTTCTTTGGTTGTGGGAACGTTACTCACACCGCCGGTTGCTCCGCCTGGCCCACCGGGTCCAATTCCCTGGTTGCTGTTGGCCCCAGACCAGTCGAAACTCTTGGACTGGATATTGGCTTGATTGGTAGGATTCCACGAAACCAGCGGTGGCTTCTCGACATTGTTAGGATTGCGAGCACCAATGCCGGTTCGCCCCCCCCCTTCAAAACCGCCGCCACCATCGAATGCCTCGATACCGCCTCCGCCCCCGCCACTGCCCGAAGGAGCCCAGCGAGCATGGATAATTTCGGCTAATTTCGGCAGTTCTTCTTTGATATAATCGCGGTAGAGCTCCCTCTTCGATACGGACATTCTGTCCTCTTCGGCCAGGGCTTCAATAGGACGGCCCAAGAGAATACCGTTGACGATATCCGTAAAATCGGAGCCGCCAACGTTCAATTCCGGAGGCCAAGTAAGCACCCCTTTCTGAGCTTCCCATTTCTTCTGCCAAGCCTGATCGATGTCGTCGCGATATTGCGTCAACCAAGTCTGCATCTCCTCTTGATACTGCGTATTGGGGTGATTGGCCGTGCTGGAAATTTGCCTAGCCGAGCTTAGGCGTGTGTCGATCTCCTGACGACGGGCCTGATAATCTTCATCTAGACTGGAGATTGACATTATCCACCCGCCGACGGCCAACAATAGAACCATGAGCAAGAAGACCCAGAAGTAATACTTCTTTAAAAACGCGATCGCTGGTCGTAGTTTATCCATGGCTTAGTAGTTCTCCATTTCCGCATTGGCGGCATTCTCTTCCGCTTCGGCAAGTTCCGCAGCACGACGTACTTCCTCTCGCTTAGAGAGCGGCGATTCACGCCAACAGAATTGAACGGTGAATCGATAAACCTTGACTTGAATCGTAGGTGGTTCGATCTTGCTGGGATCAATCGGCTCTTCAGAATTCATTCCGTAGCTGCCACCACCATATTCGTCCCCCATACCACTGCCCATCGCAGGCGGATCGTATTTCGGATTCGTAATCTGAACCGTTCTCGGCACCTCGTCCATCGCGATGATGGGATGTGATATGCCCAGTTCTTTCATCGATACAATCTCAGGCTCGTTGTTCTCGTTGATCAGTTCTATGCTGCCGCGATCGAGTTGATCGATCAGCGTATTACGCACATACTGGGCACCCATGTTTTCACGAGCAGCCGGGCTGTTGTGGAAGTGATAACCGGTGATCTGCACGACCCAGCCACTTTCTTCGGCAGATGGGCCAGCAAGTTCGTCTTCCGGATCGGCTTCTCCCTCGACTTCGGTTAGATCGACGTCTGCTTCCTCTTCGGCCGCCGTCCCTTCGGTCGAGCCTGTTTCTTCTTCCACAGGAGCAGTTTCCCCTGCAGCTGCGGCTTCTGCGGCTACTTCTTCTGCGAGTTCTTTATCGATCGAAGGTGAGGCTTCTTTCCCTTCCTCTAGACGTCGCAGAATGACTTTACGCGTTTCCAGGGTGACCGCGTATTTCATTTTGACAGCTTCGGTGTACCACATCGAAAGGTCAGGAAAATACTGCGACTCGATCGCCTCGATCTGCAGGTCAGGCCGCTGATCAATGGGCTTATCTGAAACCCGACCGAGCGCTAATTCTGGATCCGTGGGTAACGAAACCGTGATTGCTTTCATCAACTCGGGCCATAGTCGACGGTTTTCTTCGTTACCAACGACGTAACGCCCAATCATCTCTAGATTTTCTTTTTCCGTCATCAACTGGGTATCAGTCGAGTTATAACTTTGGCTAGTCGATTCGACCGCAGTGACCTTGCGAATCGCGTCCTCAAATTCCGGGATATGAGCGGAATTATAGGCCTGCCAGTGGAAGCCAAAGTTCAAAGCACAAGCGAGTAATAGACTTGCTAAAGCAGCAACCGCCCAAGGTTTCTTTTGTCGGACAATTCGATCAACCAGAATTTCCTGCGGCAGCAGATTGGTTCGCAACGCCGATTTTTTGAGCCCTTGCAGACACAAGCCGTAGCACGTTGCAAACGAGAGCATGTTCTCGCGGAAGCTAGGAGCCGAAGTGACTTCTGTTCCAGTTAGTTTTTGATAGCCATCAAGCTCGACAACGTCGTAACCCAGGTTCTTACCCAGGTAAGGGACCAGACCAGGCAATTTCATCCCGTTACCAATCGGAATGATTCGAGAAATCTTTGCCTTGCGGTCTAAGGTCTGAAAGAACCCGATCGAACGTTGAATTTCCGTGACCAGATCGTTAAACACCGGACGCATCGCCTGGAAAACAAGCTTCGCATTCTCCGCCTCGGAAGCGTGGCGTTTGAGATGTTCGGCCTTGGCAAAGGTCAGCTTAAGGTCTTTGGTCAACTGCTTTGTGAAGTGATTGCCGCCGATGGGCAGACTGCGCTGCCAAACACGGAAACCATTGGTAATCACCAGATCGGTCGTTTCGGTCCCCATCGAAACAATCACGTACGAATTGGGCTGATTCGCGGGATCGTACTCTTCTTTGAGTGGGTTGATCGTCAACTGATCATTCGCAACGAAATTGTACAAACTGATCGGAGTCAGCTGGACAAAATCAACATCGATACCTGTATCCAGGTAAGGCTGAAGAGATCGGAAGATCTGATCTCGTTTCATCGCAAAGATACCGATCTCGGTTTCGAGCGAGATGCCTTCTTCTTCGTGCGAACCAGGCATCGGCTGATAATCCCAGATCACGTCTTCCAACGGGAAGGGGATTTGCTGCTTCGCTTCGTATTTAACGATGTCCGCAATGCGTTTGGCTTCGACCGGAGGTGCTTTGAAGAAACGCGCAAGCCCAGCCTGGCCTGGAACGGAAATACTGATCGTGTCGTTACGAATATCGTTCCGCGAAAGGAACTCACGCAACGCGTCCTTAATCAAACCTTCCGAGCCCGCCCCAGCCTGATTCAACGGATTGGGATACTCGATGAAGTCGAATGCTTCGGCGACCATCCAGAATCCGTCTTCGTGCATTCGGCATTTTAGGGCCTTGAGCGCACTTTGACCGATGTCGATGCCCCAAACGGCTTTACCAACAGCCATCTCTGTTCCTCACAGCAATCACCACGTTGCGTTTCATCTAGTTTGGCACCAAACAGCTAGAAATTATCCGGCAATTTCAGCCAACGAAGAAGCACGCTCCGCAGATCGCAGGTTTAAGACAAGCAAACTAATCGAAAAGGGTGTGTTGCCAATGCCGTGAAATTCGCTCACAACAATTAGCCAACATCCTCATTCTAGTGTGAACTTCTCCAGAATGTCAACGAATTTGCAATTTACACGTATTTATGTAAACCACTATATCATAACAAGATAGGGCGCAATCAACCTCCCCGCCATGGGGATCTGAATCCGCATCAGAGTTCGCTGTTGTCCACCATTCCTGTTGCTAATATGTGGTCAGGCCCCCCATAACAAGGTCCACCCTGGCCCTCGGATGCCTCTAGAGTATACCCTATAACTTATTATTGGGTAATTACTTGCGTTCAATCGCCCCTCTCCTCCTTTCAGGCCCACGGACAATGATTCAGGAAATCGCGATTCTGCTTCCTTGCCATAGCTTCGAAGACTTTCCCACCTACCACACCGGAGACGAAGCCCAAAGCATCCTGGCCAATTGGACAGCGATGTGGCACCCGGCTTTTTTGGCCTCGGCAGGGAAAAATCCTCAGTGGCATCGGGTAGACTCTCCGCCGGAGAGCCTGGATGGGCTCGCACTGCTTATTCCTTCCATTTGCAAATCAGAACTTCCCGCAGGCTTCTCACAACGCGCAAAGGAATCGGGAGCGACCTTAGTCAAAGGTTTGACCGATCGCCAGGAAATTGTGACCCGACTGCTTGACCGCGTAGGAGATATCCACGAGGTGGCGGCGAAACTGGCGTCCGATTTCTATGCGCTAGGATATTGCTATCTGCAGGTAGAGCTTTTGACGCGGCAGATGCGTTACTCAAGTAGCCTGGACGAAATCTACTTCGAAAATAAGACCATTGAAGCGGCGAAAGCAGCCATAGAGGGCAACGAAGAAGTAGCTACGGAATGCCTTCAAGCATGCTTCGACGTCCTGATGGAAGAGCGAAATCAGTATTATTCGGTCGACGCAAGCTTGCTCGACTTCACACTGGTCGCAGATTCGACGCTCAACGAAGCACTGCTAGCGGATGTCAAAAGCCCACTTCCCACGAACCTTTGGATCTCAGGCGAACTGGCGACGAAGATTGCGGATAGCCATCCCGAGTTAAAGGAAGCGATTGCCGTGAAAATCGTGGCCAAGCAGTTGGGTATCGTCGGCGGAGAGTGGGTGGAGGGCCCCCTGAACCTGCTCGATCCAGAATCGCTGCTAGCTAATTTCCGGCGCGGTCACGAGGCATATCAGCAAGCATTCGGCGATTCTCCCAAAGTATTTGGCCGCCGAAGATTTGGGATGACAGCCTTTCTACCGCAAATCCTTCGCGGACTGGGGTACGTCGGAGCGATTCATGCAACCCTCGACGAGGGAAAGCTTCCGGTCAGCAATCAAGGGAAAGCACGCTGGGAAGGAATGGATGGTTCCACGATTGATACTTTGGCGAAGTTTCCGCTTGATGCCACTAAGCCTGAGACCTTCCTCTCTCTCTTTTCCAAACTTGGCGAAGCCATGGATGGCGAGCACGTCGCAACGCTCGCTTTCGCCCATTGGCCGCAGATGACATCACCCTGGTACGAAGATTTGAAGACGATTGCCCGCTATGGAAATAGCTTGGGTGAATTCGTCACGGTAGAACATTACTTCGAAGAAACCGACACCGCGACCTACCACGGCAACTTCAAGCCGGAAGATTATCGTACGCCTTGGCTCAAGCAGTCGATTGTTCGTCGGCAAGAAGGGCCAGTCTCGCAACATGCCGAGCGTGAGCGATTCAACGCTCAACTGGAAGCCGGCGAGAAACTTCGTGCATTTGCTGAGTTAATGTCGGGAAAGGCCGATCCTGAAACACAGCAGCGCCTAGAGCGTTCTCTTCAAGATCCAGCCAACCCCAGCATCAGCCAATCGGAAGAGGCTGATGCGTTGGTCCGTGCGGCGAGCCGAAATCTTGCTGCCGCTCTCCCACGCCTGGAGCAATCACCTCAACACGCCTATCTCAGCCTGAACACGCTGAACTCGGTTAGTACGCGCGGCGTGTTTGTTTCAGAATTAGCCGACCTTCCAACCGCAGGCGAACCGGTAATTGCAAGCGGCCATGATAGCAAACGAAAATTTGCCGCAGTCGATCTGCCTGGATGTGGATATGCCTGGATCACAGGAGACGCCAAGACGATCGCCAGTAAGCAAAAATCACTGCTCGATGGCCACGTCTTGCGCAACGAGTTCATGGAGGTGCACATTCATCCAGAAACAGGCGGCATCAAGTCGATCTACGACTACAAAACGCGGGGCAACCGCCTATCGCAGCAGCTATCGCTGAGAATGCCTGGCAAAAAACAAGCAACCGGAGAACGGTACCTCGGTCCCGATGCGACGGCCTTTTATAGTCAAATGCAAGTAACGCAAATCGATCCGGCGACCAATTCTCCGGCGATGGGCGAGATTCACACCCAGGGCAACCTAATGGGTGAAGAAAACGAGATCATGGCTACTTACAAGCAAACATACCGCTTGTGGCGAGCATCTCGCGTGCTAGAAATAGATATCGAAATTGAACCTCAGGTAGATCCCAAATCGCTCCCATGGGACTCGCACTATTGTTGCCGCTTGGCCTGGGGGGATGAAACGGCGATTGCGTATCACGATGTACAGTGGGTCCGCACACGATGTAGCGGTCGGCGTATCGAAGCATCCAACTATGTTGAGATCAACGCGTCGCATGGGAAAACCACGTTACTAACAGCCGGCATCCCATTTCACCTGCGCAATCACGGGCACATGCTCGATACCATCCTGATTCCGCATGGCGAAACTCGGCGAAAGTTCCGTCTTGGAATTGGGCTCGATCTACCATACTCCCTGCCAGCTGCGCGCGAATTCATGTATCAACCGCAACCTGTCTTTGAATCCGCTTCAATGCCTGCCCCAGGCAACTCCTCTTGGCTGTTTCATTTGGAAGCCAAGAACGTCGCCCTGACCAGTCTACAGTCATTAACTGACGAGAACGACAACGTGATTGGCTGTCATACCAAGATCCTGGAAACCGAAGGGCGTAATGCCAAAGGGGCCCTGCGATGTTTTCGCCAAGTACGCGAAGCTCATCTATGTGACTTTCATGGCAATCGTATCTCGAAATGCAAGGTTGACGGAGATCGCATCATCTTCCAACTCGCGCCAGGGCAGTGGTATCCGCTGGAAGTGCAGTGGGCCTAATGCCCTCGGCATGAATGGACGGCGTGCTATCACTCTGGTCTTTCGTCAGACAACAGTGCTCCCCCATTTTAAGTCTTTTCGGGTCATTTACGCACTGGCACATTGCTTGCAAAGGGAATGGGTGTAGCTCTATCAACCCATTCAAGCCGAGGAGGACTCGATATGTCCATGAATAGTCTTGCAGACGCTTTCTACGATGAACTTCGTGATATCTATCATGCGGAAAAGCAGCTTCTCAAAGCACTTCCCAAGATGGCCAAGAAGGCTAGCAGCGAAGACCTTGCGAACGCGTTTAAAGAACACCTAGAGGAAACCAAGCAACACGTTGAGCGCGCGGAAAAAGCATTTGAAGAGACCGGCAAGGCCGCTCGTGCAAAGAAGTGCGAAGCGATGGCTGGCCTAATCGAAGAAGCTTCCCAAGAGATGAAGGAAGACGCCGATCCCGATGTGATGGACGCGATGCTGATCGCTTTGGCTCAGAAGGTCGAGCACTATGAAATTGCCACTTACGGAACGCTTTGCACCTGGGCTAAGAAACTCGGCTACACCAGTGCCCACTCGCTGCTTGGTGAAAACCTAAACGATGAGGAGCAAGCCGACAAAAAACTGACGAAGCTTGCCAAGAAGAAGATCAACGCCGCCGCGATGGCCTAGTTGGATCATGCTTGGAGAGTTTCTCGACCCCGTGAATCATCAACATTGCCTCGGTGGAAGTCTTTTCTGCCGAGGCTTTTTCGATGCTATAGCTTCTCCAGCATCACAACAAACAAGGCTCCAGCTGCGTCTTGAATACGATTTTCGTCCGCTTCTCCATAGTTTTGGCCTGCTGCATCCAGTGCTGGCACTAGCTCGGTAAGCATGCGAGCGACCTTTCGAGGAACTTCCTCGCTAGCAGGAAAGTGCTCGCAGAACACCTCAACGTGATGGACCAAGTCGGTAAGGTCCTCTGGGGCAAAAGGCTCTCCTTTCTCGAGAATTTCCAGCAATTGGCCTGCATGAAGCATCAATTCTTCCGCCGTATCCATTGAATTCGTCGCCTGAAAACCGCTGTCAGTGATAGCCCCAAGAAGTAAAACTTTGCGGGTCACGCAATTTTCTCAAAGTTTGCCGGTTAGGACGACGATAACCCTAGTACTGAATTTTCTCATGCCGGTGCGTCTGCGTTCCGGGAGGTGAAGATTCAGGCCCGGGGGGGCCGAGACAAACGAATCGACCAAGCTGACCTTAATCCGTTGGCTGGTCATCCTAACTAACAGCGATTTACTTCTTCCGAAGTGTCGTGCACAAGGACGTGCACGCTACGCATCAGGACTCGGTATCCCATGAAAACCCAGTTCCATCAAGCCTGGATGCTCGTGCTCATCGGCACGGTGATTTTCACCGGTTGTCAGCCGACTCAACCGTTTTACTTCAAAGAGTCAGGCGATTTGAGCCTTTACCTCGATAAGGCAACCGACATCGAATACCCCGATGTCGATCACAGCCGACTCTACGAGGTAGATAATACCGAAGCACCGTTCACGATCTCCGATCCATTTGAAATGGATGAGTCGCGAATCTGGAACCTCAGTCTTGAGGAAGCTGTCGCCAACTCGATGAAGAACAGCAAGGCGATACGCACCGCTGGTGGTAACGCTGTGTTCCGGGTTATTCCTGGCACCACGCTGACCTCCCAGGCAATTCCGACCAACCTGACGACGCGTAACGATGCCATCCCGACAATCTACGATCCGGCTCTTGTGTCATCCGATCCTCAATTCGGCGTCGAGGCCGCTTTGAGCGAATTCGATGCACAGTTGAACGCCAACTTCAACTGGGATCGCGTCGATCGACCTCAAAACTTTGCCAGCGGCAACCCGTTCTTTCTTTCCGAATTCGGACAGAACCTGGCAACCGCCAATGTCGAACTGACCAAACTTGCGGCAACCGGTACACAGTGGTCTTTGCGGCAGAACAACACCTACGATTACAACAACCGCGGTAGCTTGCTCTACCCGAGTTCGTGGTTGGCCAATGTAGAAATGGAAGCCCGTCATCCGCTGCTTCGCGGAAGTGGAGTCCAGGTCAACCGTGTCAACGTGATGTTGGCCCGTATCCGGGAAGACGTCAGCCTGGCCGACTTTGAAACCAACGTTCGTAACCTCGTTTCCGACGTGGAAGAAGCCTACTGGCAGCTTTACTTCGCCTACCACAACCTTGAGGCCGCCAAAACCGGTCGCGACAGTGCCCTGGTCACCTGGCGACGCGTTCACGCGTTGATGGTTAACGGTGCCGAAGGGGGTGAAGCCGAAAAGGAAGCCCAGGCTCGACAACAATACTTCGAGTTCCGCAGTCGCACCGAGGGTGCCTTGCGTGACCTGTACAAAGCTGAAGGCAGCCTTCGCTACTTCATGGGCCTGTCCGCCACCGATGGCCGCCTGATTCGTCCAACCTCCGAGCCTACCGACGCATGGGTAGCTTTCGACTGGTTCGAGATCCACAACGAAGCCCTGTCACGAACCCCGGAACTGCGTCGTCAGTCTTGGCGTATCAAACAGCGTGAGATTGAAATGATCACTGCTCGCAATCAACTCCTGCCACAATTGGATGCCGTCGCTCTGTATCGCTTCCTTGGCCTTGGTGACGAGTTGATCAGTGGAAACCGTGATGGCAAGAACTTCAACGAAATCGACAGTAAGGCCTGGGACGTGCTGACCGAAGGCAACTACCAGGAATATACGCTAGGCGTGGAATTCTCGATGCCGATTGGCTTCCGTCAAGAACTCGCCGGTGTGCGAAATGTCCAATTACAGATCGCTCGCGAGAAAGCGGTTATGGAAGATATGGAACTAGAAGTCTCCCACTTACTGACCGATACCATCCGCGACCTGGACTCAAACTACAGCTTGGTCCAGACAAACCTGAACCGTTTGATCGCCGCTGATAAGGAAGTCGACTCGGTACAAGCAGCCTACGACGCTGGAACCGTTACGCTCGACCTCTTGCTCGACGCCCAGCGACGTCGCAGCGATGCTCAGATCGCCTACTTCCAGGCCCTGATTGAATACAACATCGCGATCAAAGACGTTCACCTGCGAAAGGGTAGCCTGCTCGACTACAACGGCGTGTACCTTGCTGAAGGACCATGGCCAGAAAAAGCATACTTCGACGCTAAAGGCCATGCCCGACGCCGCTCGGCCAGCCACTACGTCGACTACGGCTACACCCGACCAGGTGTGATCAGCCGGGGCAGCGTGCCGCAAGGCAGCATCAGCCACGGTCACGTCGAAGAAGGCACAATTATCTACGAAGGAGATGCCCCTGTCGAAGGTGAAATGATCGGGACGCCAACCCCGGCCAAGATGCCTACCTCGCTCGACGCAGTCAGCCTAGAGCCACCTACCCCAACCCGGGTTGCCAGCAAACCAGCCCAATCGAAAAGCGAACTCGATTGGAATAAACTGGGACTGAACGAACTGGTTTCGGAAGTTCGCCAATCGAAAAGTGTCCCACAACCGACGCCAGCTACCAAGCCTACGTCGAGCCGGGCCCTAAAGTCGGTCTCACATGAATCTGGCCAAAATCCAACGCCTGCTAAAACTACTGCAACTGCTTCAGGGTGGCAGGCCGCAAAACGTTAACTCGATGTCCGATGCGTGCGGCGTGAGTCGTCGCACCATCTTTCGAGATCTGGAAACATTGCGAGCGGCCGGCGTGCCGCTCGCTTTCGATTCGAATGGGCAGCGTTTTCATATCCCGGAAACCTACTTCCTGGCCCCCACCAATCTCAGTTCGGAAGAAGCCCTCTCGGTTATGGTGCTTTGCCACGAACTGGGGGACGGCACGGGACTTCCCTATTATTCTTCGGCTCGCCGGGCAGCCACCAAGCTCGAGAACAGCCTTCCCGAACACATGAAGCGACAGCTTCGTGAGATGTCTAGCTCGGTTGAAATCAAGCTTAACCCCGTCCTTCAACCAGAAGAGGCCCAGTCGGCTTACCAATCACTGGTCGATGCTTCGGGGCATCGTCAGAACGTGCGAATCAAATATCGTAGTATCTTCGATGGCGACGTCATCCAGACCAAGATCTCCCCCTACAAGCTGCTCTTCAGCCGACACAGTTGGTACGTCATCGGCAGAAGTTCGATCCATCGCGCCGTGCGAACGTTCAAGGTCAACCGGATCGAGCAAATCGAAACACTCGACGAGCCCTTTGAGATCCCCCAGAATTTCCAGGTCGACCGCTTTCTCCGAAATGCCTGGCACATGATCCCCGAGCCTGGCCCCGATCAGCAGATCATCATCCGCTTCGATCCACTGGTCGCCCAGAATGTGGCCGAAGTTCAATGGCACAAGTCGCAAGAGATTCACTGGAACGAGGACGGCAGCATTGATTTCGAGGTGAAAGTCAGCGGCATTCGCGAGATCAGCTGGTGGATTTTAGGCTATGGCAGCCGCGCCAAGGTCATTCAGCCGGAATCCCTGAAAGAGTTGATCGCCAGCCATGCCCGCAAGATCCTCGAAAATTACAACAATCCAGTCCCCTCGCACTCGCAGGGAGAGAACTAGGGGACTTACTTCGCTGTGCTTTGCCGAGTGGGGACCGTCCCGTACAATCCTAGCCATGACCAATTCGCAAACAATTCGCCCCCTTTTCATCTCTTTCGATGGTATCGACGGGGCCGGGAAATCAACGCAGCGGGACTTATTGACCGAGTGGCTCACGCAACAGGGGCACGAAGTCGTCTTATGCCGCGACCCAGGCACCACGGAAGTTGGCGAGCGAGTTCGTGACCTTCTACTGCACCGCAAGGAACTCGACCTTCACCCGCGGACGGAAATGCTGCTGTACATGGCGGCTCGGGCTCAGTTAGTAGACGACGTCATTCGTCCCGCAATCGCATCCGGCAAAACGGTCCTGTGCGATCGTTTTCTGTTGGCCAACATCGCCTACCAAGGCTATGCATCCGGGATCGAGCTGGACGACGTGCGAAACGTGGGCAAAGTGACGGTCGATCGCGTGATGCCAGATCTGACGATCTTGCTCGACTTGCCTGAAGATGTCGCCTTCCCACGACTCGGCAAGAATCTGGATCGTATGGAGGCCAAGGGGGTCGCGTTCATGCATCGTGTGAGGGAAGGATTCCTTAAGGAGTCCGACATCTACCCACACGTCTCGGTCATCGACGCAACCCAGGAAATCGACACAATCCAGGCCGCCATTCGCGAGGCCGTTGCCGAGCGACTCAAGGAGTTAGCGAAATGAACTGGGACGACGTGCTAGGGCACGATCGCATCCGAGAGATGTTCGCGACGGCCCTTACCAAAAACCGTCTGGCTAGTACGTTTTTATTTGTCGGACCGGCCTCCATCGGCAAACGCAAATTAGCCTTGATGCTGGCCAAGACGCTACTTTGCCAAAATGTGCCGGCCTATCACATGCGTCCCTGTGGCAATTGCGAGGACTGCAAACAGGTCGATGCGCAGACACACCCCGACCTTCTGACGGTTTCTAAGCCGAAAGATAAGACCCGCATTCCGATTGAACTCTTGATTGGCGATGGGCAACATCGAATGGAGTCAGGCCTCTGCCACGACATCGCCATGCGGCCATTCCGGGGACAACGTAAAGTGGCCATCCTGGACGATGCCGACGACTTGAACCAGGAAGGAGCTAATTGCCTGCTGAAAACACTCGAAGAACCACCGGTCGATAGCGTGATCATCCTGATCAGCCAAAGCGAACAGCGGCAATTGCCCACCATTCGCTCCCGTAGCCAGATCATTCGCTTCGCGCCTCTGCCCGATGAAATCGTCTCGAATCTATTGCTAGAGCTACAATGGGTGGCCGACAAGTCTGAAGCTGACAAGCTTGCCAAGCAAAGCAAAGGAAGCCTGGCCCGGGCAGATCAACTACGCGACGAAGGTCTGCAGGGAATAGCGGAAGTCTTACTTTCGACGCTCGCGAAGCGTGATTTCCACAGCATTCAAATGGCCAAAGACGTTTCCGACTATCTCACCAAGATGGGAGACGACGCCCCCAAGAAACGCGAGGCACTGTCTCACCTGATTGAACTGGCCGCCGACTTCTATCGGAATCAACTAGTCTATCTGACGAAGCTGGGGACCGAAGAAGCATCGACTGAACCAGCGATTCGCTCGGCAGTCATGGCCATCCCTGCCGGCCTAGACGGAGTCGCGGCCTGTCTAGAGAGATGCGCCGAGGCAGAAATCCAGCTCAATGCAAACGCCAATATTGCCACTCTGGTCGAGGCCTGGCTGGACGACTTAGCCACGGCATCACGGACAGGCTTCGTGGAGACGCTCTAAGACGCTTTCACCTCTCGCATGGGTGGGGCCAGGAAGATGGGACTAAACTTTTTCTACTCGACGGAATTCGAGCCCATCGCTTCGCACGACGTCAACCATTTACCGATATAAAATCGCGTTCAGGCAGAGCTTGTGCATGCCCACCTTCGTACTACATGTGAGGCAATGAAACCAAAAAAAGAGCCTCCGTCCGAAGACGAAGGCTCTTTCCAATTGTTCTGAATGTGATCTCGGCGATTAACGCTTCGAGAACTGAGTACCACGACGGGCACCGTGCAGACCGTACTTCTTACGTTCCTTCATACGGCTGTCGCGTGTCAGGTGACCATTGTCTTTCAACTGGTGCCCGACGTCTGCGTCCATGCTCAACAGCGAACGACCAAGGCCCATGCGGCAAGCACCGGACTGACCAGTTGGACCACCACCGGTAACCAAAATACGGACGTCAATCTTGCCCTCGTAACCGCTATCGCGGATCGGAGCCATGACGGCGTTCTGATCTTGTTCGTGCGGGAAGTATTCGTTCAGTTCGCGATCGTTGATGACGATCTTGCCGCTGCCGGCTTTAATGCGGACGCGAGCAACACTCGACTTGCGACGACCGGTGCCGAGATGTTCGCCCGTTTTGGGGTCAGTCTTTACAATATGCAAAACCGGCGCTGGCGTGGCCTCTACCGTATCGGTCGTAGTGGTTTCTACGTCCGTGGTTTCTACACCAGTGGCTTCAGCTTCGGTGCCTTCGTTTTGCACGTCTTCGGTTTGAGGATCCGCAGTCGACATAACTTGCTAACTCTTGACCAGATGGATTGGGGGAAAATCGGAAAAAGGCCTTGGCGAATAACACCGTCGGCTGCTGGAACTACTTACGCTTCTTCTGGCGGACCTGACCTAGGCCTTCCAGCTTTTCCGGGTTTTGAGCTTGGTGATTGTGCTCGGGGCCTACGAAGACCTTCAGTTTATCGAGCATCTTGGTGGCAAGCTTGTTTTTAGGAAGCATACGGCGAACTGCTTCACGAAGAATTTGATCGGGATGGGCTTCCAATCGTTCTTCCGCAGATTCGCTACGCTGACCTGTGTAGCCGGTGTACCAGGTGTAACGCTTCTTTTCCCACTTGCTGCCGGTGAATTTCACCTTTTCAGCATTGACAACAATGACGAAGTCGCCGGTATCAACGTGCGGAGTATAGATCGGGCGATGCTTGCCCATCAGACGCACAGCGATGTCGCTGGCCAAACGCCCGACGATTTGATCTTCGCCGTCGACGAGCCACCATTTCTGCTCGACTTGGCCTGTTTTGGCTTGAAAAGTTTTGGTCGTCATCGTTTTGCTAATTTCACTACTGGGGCTCAAGCCGGCATCCTGCAACTCGCCGGGTGGCTCGAACCACAAAAACCGCGTGGCTTTCGTAACCTAAGTCCCCAAAAGGCCTTACACTTACTGTCGGCAACATTGGGAGAATTAGAAACACGTATCTTACCGCGACCAATGAAACCCTACAAGGGACCGGATTAAGAAAATGGTGCGGATGACAAATAGAACACCAAGGCAGGTCCAGTGCTTCCAGCGTAGGGCTAAGGCGATCGGTTCGTTTATTTTCCCTAATGCTAACAGTTTCCCACCCAGCGACTTAAGGGCACTCACTGAGTGAATCTCCGGGTTCACAACGCCCCAACGGTGTGGGACAATTCGACAATGACGCTCGCGCCTAGCGGAATACCGCCAGCCTGGGATGATATTAATAATGATCCCGGCATGAGAATGTTGGATCGTTGATTGACACCATGTGCTCCCCTGAAAGGCCGACCATGATTGTTGCCGTCGTCCGCGAAAACTTCCCAGGTGAACAGCGGGTTGCCTTGGTACCAGGCTCCGTCCCTAATCTTACGAAGGCCGGAGCGATCGTTCTGATTGAAAAAGGCGCCGGCGCAGCTGCCGGTTTCCCTGACCAGCAATACGCCGATAAAGGTGCTGAGTTCGTCGAGAGCCGTCAGGAAGCCTTTGAAAAGGCCGACGTTATCTTCCAGGTCCGTAGTTTTGGAACCAATCCCGAAGCGGGCAAAGCCGACCTCGACTACATGAATCCTGGGCAAATTGTCATCGGCATGGCAGACCCGCTGGGTAATTTGGCGGCAATCCAGGAAGTCGCCTCGCGACAGGCAAAACTCTTCGCTCTAGAGATGATTCCGCGAATCACCCGTGCTCAGAGCATGGACGTGCTATCCTCTCAAGCAACCATTGCTGGCTACCGAGCGGCCCTGCTGGCTGCCATTCATTTGCCGAAGATGTACCCCATGTTAATGACGGCGGCTGGGACCCTCTCTCCCGCCCGAGTTTTTGTGATTGGGGCCGGCGTGGCCGGACTTCAAGCAATCGCCACGGCGAAACGATTGGGCGCGGTAGTCACAGCCTACGACGTTCGCCCCGAGGCCAAGGAGCAAATCGAAAGCCTGGGAGCCAAGTGCGCTCAGCTTCAGCTCGACGCAGAAGGAGCCCAAGACAAAGGGGGCTACGCGAAAGATCTCGGCGAAGAGTTCTATACCAAGCAACGCGACTTCATGGGCGAGATCTGCTCGGAAAGCGATGTCGTCATTACAACTGCGGCAATCCCGGGACGTAAGTCCCCGCTACTAGTTACGACCTACGGCATCCGGCGAATGCCCCCCGGCAGCGTCGCTATCGACCTGGCGGCCGAGCGTGGCGGAAACATCGAAGCGAGCGAACCAGACCAAACCGTTCAACTCGACGGAATCACAATCCTAGGACCGACAAACCTGGCGAGTGAAATCCCCAATCATGCGAGCCAGATGTTCTCGCATAACATCACGAAATTCCTACTCAATATGGTGAAAGAAAAACAGCTTCACCTAAACATGGATGACGATATCATCGCGGGAACCATCGCAACAAACGAAGGGGACGTCGTGAATAGTCGCTTGCGTGAAATGATGGAGTTGCCTCCTCTTGCTCCGCCTTCCCTGCCCGAAGCTGAACCGGACCGTGAGTCCCCCGAACAGGAGAGCCCAGGTGATTCGTAAACTGCTGATTCTCGCAATCGTGATCTCGTTAGCGGGCAGCCTAGGCCTGAATCGTTCAATCGCACAAGATAATCAAGACGCGATCAACGTGACGGAGACCGATCAGGACAACGCCGACCAAGCATCCCCAAAAGAAAACGCAAAAGATGATTCAACGTCGGTCACGCCAACCGAAGTAGAGAGCCCAGAAGAAACTGCGGCCATAGGCCCCAAGTACACCAAGTGGACTGCGTTAGTTGCCAGTATCACTATCTTCGTGCTGGCCATATTTATCGGTTTCGAGATTATCACCAAAGTACCACCGACCCTGCATACACCTTTAATGTCAGGCTCGAACGCGATCTCAGGGATTTCCATTGTCGGGGCGCTGTTATCAACGGCTTTGGGCGCGAACTGGTTCGCGTCGCTTTTAGGCCTATTGGCCATTATTATGGCAACGGTCAATGTCGTGGGCGGCTACATGGTGACTCACCGCATGCTGTCGATGTTCCAAAAGCGATAAAAAGAGATGTCGGAGTGCACGGCCTTTATAGATCGGCTCGTGCCAATGTGGTCGGACTTTAGCAACAAGAAGGAGCAGCCGTGCTCGACTCCCACATCATCGTGAACTTGGTTTACTTGGTCGCCGCCGTCATGTTCATCTTCGGCCTGAAGATGCTTGCCCATCCACGCACGGCCGTTCGCGGCAATATGATCAGCAGCATTGCTATGCTGATTGCGGTCGTCGTCACGGCCTATCTTGTTTTTGCCGATGGAAACGCCACGTGGGCGGGATGGCTGCTCATTGGTATCGGACTGACAATCGGAGGAGCAATCGGAGTCTTCCTGGCGGTGAAGGTCGAGATGACCCAGATGCCGCAACTTGTGGCCCTATTCAATGGATTAGGTGGTGGTGCCTCCGTCTTTGTGGCGAGTGCTGAGCTTCTCGGGCTCACCGATGCAGAAGCAACTCCCGATGTCATGCTGGCGATCGGCATCTCGGGTTTGATCGGAACCGTCACGTTCTGGGGATCGCTAGTGGCCTTCGGAAAGCTGCAAGAGATCGACCTCTTTGAGAAGCCGCTTCCCATTCCCGCACCTCAGGCATTTAACGCCGTTTTAGGGGTCGTGCTTTTGGTTCTCGTTGCCATCATGGCAACGACTGGCATGGGCTGGCCCTTTCTTCTCATTATTCTTTGCGCCACAGCCCTGGGCTTTACGCTTGTCATGCCAATCGGCGGGGCCGACATGCCGGTAGTGATTGCCCTACTTAATAGTTACTCCGGATTGGCTGCCGCAGCGACTGGTTTCGTGATCGATAACAACGTGCTGATCATCTCCGGTTCGCTGGTCGGGGCATCTGGTATTATCCTGACGCAAATCATGTGCAAGGCGATGAATCGTTCGCTGGTCAACGTCTTGTTCGGTACCATGCAGCCGGGCGGCGGACCGGCGGGCTCGGACGACGAACTCTACGCTACCGTACGATCTACTTCAGCGGACGATGTCGCCATGATCCTCGATAACGCTCAGCGGGTCGTATTTGTTCCCGGCTATGGGCTTGCCGTTGCCCAGGCCCAACATGCCGTACGTGACCTGGCTAATCTGTTGCAAGAAAAGGGCGTTGCTGTTGAATATGCAATTCACCCTGTCGCTGGTCGCATGCCAGGACATATGAACGTCCTGCTGGCTGAAGCAGATGTGCCCTACGACCAGCTTCAAGAAATGGATGACATCAATCCAACCTTGGGGCAGGTCGACGTAGCGATTGTCATTGGGGCGAACGATGTCGTAAATCCGCTGGCCAATACCGATCCCAACAGCCCAATTGCCGGCATGCCAATTATTGAAGTCGGCAAGGCTCGCACCGTGATCGTCATTAAACGCAGCCTGAGCCCTGGCTTCGCCAAAATCCCCAACCCCCTATTCGCAGCTGAAAACACGCTCATGTTCTTTTCAGACGGAAAGAAGGCGGTGCTCGATATCGTGACGGCAGTGAAGGAGCTTTAAAGCCAGGCTTACCCTGCTGCTTGCAACTGAAACTCCGATTCATTCCAACTTGGAAGCACCTCTTTCATCCCTTCAATTACACCCCACTGACTGCCGTACCAGCGTTCGACTTGCAGCCAATCCTCCGACGGTATCTCGCGCAGGCAGGCCAACCATCTTCCAGGGTGCGACCCTTCGATCGCGGCGACACTTCGGCAACCCTCCATACTGCGGGCCGAAAGCTCCCCTTCACTGCAGTACTGCCCCCAGGTAATGACCCCCACGCTGGCGCGAACCGAAATCCGGAACAGCCCATCGCAAAGCACGTCCGTCATTTCACGTGTGCCGAGCAATCGATGCCGCGTCGAGAGCCGTTCGAACGCGCAGTTCGCGCTAGGCTCCCATTGATCGCTAGTCGAAAACCAGACCGCAGGCATTCCGCCAGGCGCCCACCGGGGAGTTTGCGCTTTTAATCTTCCGCTTTCAAATATGGCGTCGATATGTCGCCCGGTCGTGTAGTGCCAAAACATGTCCTTACTCCTTAGAAGGTTCACCAAGACTACTGTTCTGATGTTCAGTGACCTTCCGGACACGTTAGGTCACTCGATAGACCGAGACGCGTTAAACAATGGTGAAGCGTTTGGCCGCTACTCGACCGTATCAACGGCACTCTTCCCCCAGGTTGCATAATCGGAGCGCGAGTACGAGAAACTGCGAAGACTAGCTAATGTGTAGCGGCAAGGGTGACGATTCGAAACCTAGGTGGCGATGGATACCACCGCGACAAATGTGTGCCATCGAGGAGGATGGTTAAGCATTTGTCACCCTGGTCACGGATGAAGAAACGATTCCCATTACTTCAGTACGTGGCCCAATCAATGCCCCGACAGATTCCCAAATATTTGCGAGTTCACCGCGAAGAAACGCAAGCCCGTAGCTCTGATAGGCAAGAAGCCTACCCTGGGTTGTCAAATATCTCACAAGCGCTGAAAGGCCTCACGGGATTCGGACTAGCCCTTCGCGAAGATCCTTCCTCCCAAAAGGGGAAACGCATGTCGCAGCAACATGTGACTCGGGGCGGAAAAATGGCCCGGCTTGAACTTCATTCGCACGAGGGTGCCAAGACAAGCACCGCCGATGATCCCGCGATGCTGGAGAATCTCGGCGGAGTGGCTGGCGGGCTAGAATTCCTGCTGGCCGAAATCGACCGACTTCGGGTTGCAGTCCGCCAGCAAGAAGCCGAATTGGCCACACACATTCCGGTCGTGGCGCACCCAGATGTCGACCACCTGGCCGATCGACTCGAGGCAGCTCTAGCATCCGCCGTAGATGTAACCGGCGCATGTGCAGCAGGACTTTACGTGCTGGACGATGCGACGAGCGAACTCAAACTTCGCGCCGCCCACAACCTTCCGCAAAGCAGGCTCCTAGATCCACCGCGGTCACTTGAAGGAAGCCTGGCCGACCTGGAAGCCTTGTCTGGCAACGCGGTCGTCTTGGAAGACACGAAGCTACTTCCTCACTGGCCATGCCCCGAAGACTTCCCGTCTGCTGCTTGCATTCCCGTGGCTACGTCGACGACCCCCTTGGGTACGCTGTGGATCTTTGCAGACGACTCTCGTGATTTCAGCGATCGTGAAACCAATCTTCTGGAGATCATCGCTGGCAAACTGGCCGTTGACCTGGAACGCGATCAGCTGATCGCCGAACGTCGCTCGACGCAGAAGCTCGCTCGACAGAAGAATCAAATCGCCGATCGCCAAAAGGCCCAACTTCCCAATGTGAAACCCTTAGTCGAAGGCTGGGACGTTTCGGCCTGGACTCAGCAGGGCAAAGAAATGGGAGGTGACTTCCACGACTGGGCGGTCATCGAGGACGGCAAGCTGGCAATTTTCGTCGGTGATGCGATGGACGACAACTTCGACGCGGTGATGACGTCCACCAGTCTGGCGACTGCCGTGAAAGCCAATTGCCGGATTGCCCACACGGCCGAGGTCATGCTCGATCGGGTGAATCGAACCTTTTGGGCGGCATCGGCTGGCGATCATTTCGCTTCGCTTGCCTACGCCATCTTCGACCCAATGCTCGGCACGATGGAAGCCGGCTCGTGTGGTCACGTACAGGGATTTGCCTTTAAGCAAAACTCGGTTAGGCCGCTATGGAATAACTCGTGGCCCTTGGGAAGTGGCCCTGAAGTCGAACCAGAACTGGCAACTTCGATGCTTCAACCCGGCGAGGTCATGGCCCTGCTCTCTTCCGGACTGATTGAAACATTCCGGGAACTTGATGGCAATAACTGGCAGACGAAGTTCTGCGATCTGGTGGTACGCCACCTTGACCTGCCTTCTGATCGGATCCTGCGGGCAGTTCAAGAGCGACTCAATCGAGCGGCCATATCAATCTCGCTCGATAAAACGCTGGTTTTCGTTAAACGCAAAGAGGACAACTAGTTCGCGCGAACTTCGCAAGGTCTCAGGTGTCCCCTACTTGACCTTTCGAAGCTTTTGCGTAGACTGCTTTCTTTGGTGAAAAGCCAAAATTGTGGGCTCGTGGCGGAATTGGCAGACGCGCTAGGTTGAGGGCCTAGTGTCCGCTTAGGACGTGCTGGTTCGACTCCAGTCGGGCCCACTTAAACAAGGGTTTGCGTACAATGTACTGCAAGCCCTTTTTTATGCGCGAATCCCTTTTAAGTCACGAATCAGAGCAACGATCCGCCAGACGCGGCTTGTGTCGACCCGGCTTTAATCACGGCTTGAACGTATTTGGCCACCATGTCCGGCTCGACACCTGCATGCGTGCCGATATCGCGGACGACCTTCTCCATGTCTTGTCCAGCTTTGACCCGAGTCAGAATAATCGGCAAATACGATTCGACCTGCTTCACAGTCCGCTTGCTCAGCAGACCCGTATCGTTCAGCTTTGGAGCTTCCCCCCTCTTCGGCTTCTTGAGCGGGGGGAGTTTGAACTCTGACATAGTAGATTCGCCGTCGACAGAAATGGTGATAACCTAGAACTTCTATCGTAACATGGCCGACTTAAGAAATCAGCTGACGCGGCGACATTTTCGTTAAGCTGCCCGGCGAACATCGTCCGCACGGCGTTCTGGATAGGCAAACCCAGTTTGCGAATCGTTCCAGCGGCGTAAAGCCACGGCTACCAAGTGCCCGCCAAATGCTACGGAAAGCTTCAATGCGTGCTGGATTTTCTGCTCACGCCCGACCAGAGGCACGCAATCCATATCGACCTCGGGGTCGATACTTCTAAGATTGGACGTCGGCGGGACGAAGCCATCACGAAGTGCTAGCGCCGTCATTGCCAATTCGATGCTGCCTGACGCGTTTAACGAGTGGCCGACCATAGACTTTATGCTGCTGGCACAAAGCCGATTGGTAAAAGGACCAAACGCGGCGCGAATCCCGCGAGCTTCGTTGACATCGTTTTGCTGCGTGCCGGTACCGTGGCAGTTAATGTAGTCGACATCACGCGGACCCAAGTCGCTCGACTTCAAGGTGATCCGCAAGAGACGCTCCAAAGCGTCGCTCTTCATATCGATACCAGTCATATGGTGCGCCTCGGCTAACATGCGACAACCAAGGACTTCCGAATAAATCTTCGCTCCACGAGAAAGGGCGTGGCTGAGCCGCTCGACCACAAACATTGCGGCCCCTTCCCCGATGACAAAACCGTTGCGGGTTTTATCAAATGGGCGGCATGCCCGTGTCGGATCGGCGTCGTCTGACAAGACGCGCATCTTACGAAAGCCGGCGACAAACAATGGATCGATGGCTTCTGCACTGCCAGCCAAGGCGATATCGCATTGACGGTCACGAATCGCACGTACCGCACAGCCGAGTTCGACCAAACCGCTGGCACAAGCTGTCGAGTGCGAAAGACGCGGACCTTCGAGACCAAATGTATGGGCTACATGATAGGACGGCGTGCAGGGAAAAAACTGCTCGTGAGGGAGCCCGCCGGCAACCGGCCAAGTTGCACCGGGAAGATCGAGGACATTGAAAATCGACCGAGCATCCCCCATGCCGGCACTTACTGCACAACCGAAACGTGTTCGATCCGTGTTACTCAAGTCAACTTGAGCGTCCTTGAGTGCTTCAGCGGCGGCGATCTCGTTGAGCGTGAGAATCTTCAACCGGGGCTCATAGCCTTCAGGCAGATCGACCGGGGCCCCCAGAACTAGATTGTCTTCAATGGGAGAAATGCCGGTCATTCGGCGAATTCCGCACGTTCCGCGCTGAATCGACGCCCAGGTCGACTCTCGGTCCTTTCCGACCGAGGTGATCAGTCCAATTCCGGTAATTACCACCGGATCTTTTGCGTCTTCTTTGGTCACGTTGCGTAGTCCAACCGCTTGAGTGCCATAGCCGCTCCGCCGCTTGATCTCCCTATCGAGCGGGCTGTCGAAGCCATCGTGTGGGAAAGTTACCCAATCCCGGTTTTCAGTTCCAGCTCAGTTTCTTGAGAAGGCGATATCGAGGAAATGCCCGAGGAAAACGCATATCTGGAAAGAATTGCCAAATTTCACTCAAGAAAGGTTGCCAAACGGCGAGCGCCGGGTAAACTCTTTGCTGTGGGAATTTGACCCACTGAAGATTAAAACACATAACTGATGTGGGAAACTAACCCAAAACTGCGTTTGGTGGTTTTCCTGAATGAAAACGAAAACGCATGGGGTCGGACGAGTTCATTCTCGGGGAATACAGCCGAACGCTGGATGACCGATTTCGGTTGTCGATTCCTACGCAGATAACCGACCTTATTTCGCCGAATGGGGACGACCTGATCCTGGTCAAAGAACGACCGGGATGTTTGAGCTTATGGAATGGGCCGCAGTGGCAAGGAAAGCTGGATGCCGGAGTGAACCTGGTTCACGCGAAGATCGCCGCCGGCAAACTGGAGAACAAAATTGCGGATGTCCAACTTTTGGGTCGACTACTTTCCACACGACAACGCAACGTCACGCTGGCTGGCAAAGGGAGATTGCTGATACCGGAGGGATTTCGGGAATTCTTGGGGGTCGAAGCCGGCGGAGAAGTCTTAATCGTCGGGGCCGCCGTGTGTGTCGAAATCTGGAAGCCCGAGGCTTGGCTCAACAATCTCGAAGAAAAAATGCCCGAGTTCCGATCGCTACTGGATCAACTCAGCGGCTAACACCAAATCACATGGAGTCACTTGTTTGCTAGGGAATTGATCGACCGTCGTTAACCCTGTTTTGTTCCGTCGACGACTCGGATCAATCACAAGATACCAGGGATGGCCTTTCAGGCATGGATGCCTACCTTTTAGATTCCCAAGCAAACTACGGCCCCGCGGTTGAGAATAGTCCACTCAACCGCGGGGCTTTTTTTGTGCGCAGACTTGGCGAGATTACCGGCGAAGAACTCTAGTCTTGATTCACAGCCACGTAGGCCATCCGCAGCTGGTGCAAAACGCTTTCGAGCGCAGCCTTCTCTTGGGGATCAAGATTTCCCTTGGTCTTTTCTTCCAGCACCGACAAGAAATCGATCATGTGCTTGGCGACCTCAGGCTGCTTGGCCGCTTTCCCAGTCGCCGGATCGGGGATATGCCCCATGGCCGAGAAGGCCTGGGTAGCAAGCATAGAAATCAAGAGCGTGAAATCAGCCGGTGGAAACTGCCCCATATCAGCGGAAGCAGGCGATTCCGGCTCTGGTTCTGGCGATTTCACAGGGGCTTCCGCCTCGGATTCCCCTTGAAGCTTCTCCTTCTCTTGGCGAACTTGGTCTTTCCAATCGCTATCGATTACGATTTTCTTTTCTGGATCTTGCTCGTCAGTCATCGCTTGACCTCGGGCCTCTCCCACTCAAGGGGAAAAGCTTGGATGGGGGATTCAAACTTAATGCTTAGGCTAATTGCCACTAAGCGTCCGCCGGCTCGGAAGAAGGCTTCGTTGATTGATTGTCCTTATTCGCTTCACGTCGTCGACGGGCAATGGCAGCCCCAACGAAGCCTGCAAACAGTGGGTGAGCCTGGATCGGCTTGCTCTTGAATTCCGGATGGAACTGAACCGCGACGAACCACGGATGCTCTTCGATTTCAAGAATTTCAACGAGCGAATTATCAGGCTTAAGCCCCGAAAACCGCAGACCGTGACTCTTGAACTGGTCGCGATACACGTTATTGAACTCGTAGCGATGACGATGCCGTTCGTTGATCTCCGCTTCCCCGTACGCTTCGTGGGCATAGGTGCCTTCCGCTAAGGAACAAGGCTGCGTGCCCAGTCGCATGGTGCCACCTTTGTCGGTGATATTCTTTTGCTCGTCCAGCAAACAAATCACCGGGTGAGGCGTGTGCTTGTCGAACTCGGTCGAATGCGCCCCTTCTAGTTTCACGACGTTACGGGCAAATTCGATGGCGGCACACTGCATCCCGAGACAGATCCCTAGGAATGGAATCCCTCGCTCACGCGCATATCGAATCGCGTCAACTTTCCCTTCGATACCACGTTCGCCGAAGCCACCAGGCACCAAGACTCCGTCAAACCCAGCCAGCATCCGCTCGGCACCTTCGGTTTCGAGCGTTTCGCTTTGAATGCGACCCACACGAATCTGCGACCGGTGCCCGATGCCAGCATGATCGATCGCTTCGTAGATCGACTTGTAGGCGTCTTTGTGCTCGGCGTACTTGCCCACGACCGCGATACTGATCTCGTGGTCGGGATAACGCAGCGTATGCAGAATCTCTTGCCAAGGCGTCAGGTCGATCGAGGAAACCTGCGGAAGCCCTAGCTTGCCGGCAATGAGATCATCCAAGTTGTTGTCGTGCAGACTGATCGGCACTTCGTAGATCGAGAAATCCTTGTCCTTCTCTTCGATCACGGCCTCGATCGGCACGTTGCAGAACAAAGCGATCTTCTCACGATCGTCCCGGCTCAAATTACGCTCGGTACGGCAGATCAAAATATCTGGCTGGATACCGATTTCGCGAAGCTGGCCGACAGAGTGCTGAGTCGGCTTGGTCTTCAGTTCCCCGGCCGCTTTCAGGTAAGGAACGAGCGTAAGGTGAATGAACAAACAGTTTTCACGACCAACCGTCTGGGGAAATTGGCGGATCGCCTCGAGAAACGGCTGACTTTCAATGTCACCCACCGTACCACCAATTTCGGTGATAATCACGTCGGCATCGTCGTCACCTAGCTTGCGAATCACCGATTTGATTTCGTCGGTAATGTGCGGGATGACCTGGACTGTCTTACCGAGAAATTCGCCGCGACGCTCTTTATTGATGACCGACATGTAGATCTGGCCGGTCGTGTAATTCGAGTCACGCGTCAACGGGCTGTTGGTGAAACGCTCGTAATGACCCAGGTCGAGGTCGGTCTCGCTTCCGTCATCCAGCACATAGACTTCGCCGTGCTGATACGGACTCATGGTTCCTGGGTCGACGTTGATATAAGGATCAAGCTTCTGCATCTTGACCTTAAGACCGCGCTGCTCAAGGAGCATCCCGACCGAGGCACTGGTCAGACCTTTACCAAGTGAACTAACAACACCGCCGGTAACGAAAATATGTTTTGCCATGAAGTTGCTTGGGCCCAGAGACCTTCCATGCATCGGAGCAGAAAGAAACATGCCGCGATACAACCCCCCAGGCTTGCTCTGAATTTAAAAATCCGAGCCACTAAAGCCACTTAACGCCCGACCACCGGGAATTAAATGAAACCTCATAGAAACCAAAGAAGTGCCGCTAGCGTGAAACCACTATCCTAGCGATTGCACATCTTTTTGACAAACGCCGCATAATCCTCGGGGGTATCGATTCCGATGCTTGGTTCGGCGATGGTCCCCACCAAAATGGTCTCCCCCATTTCAAGAACACGCAGTTGTTCGAGCTTTTCCAGCTGTTCGAGATCTGACGGCGGAGCGGTCGCCAATCTCAGTAGAAAGTCGCGACGGTAGGCATAGATGCCCAAATGTTGCAAAAAGGCAGGCTTTTCGGCATGTAGCACACTTTCGTAACCATCACGCACATGGGGGATAGGACTGCGGCTGAAATACAGGGCACGACCGTTATCCCCGCATACGACCTTCACGCACGCGGGATCCCGCAACTTTTCTAGCGATCGGATGGGGGTCGCGAGGGTTGCCATCGAGACATCCGGGTTTACCTCCAGCAGAAAGCGGACCCGTTCGATCGCCTCGGCAGTGATTTCGGGTTCGTCCCCTTGGACATTGATGAATATGTCGACATCAGGCCGAGCCCTGGCGACTTCCGCCACTCGATCGGTACCGCTCGCACATGATTCACTGGTCATCACCACGTCGCCGCCGAACGCGCCGACAGCATTTTCAATGGATTGATGATCTGTGGCCACGATCACTCCGCACGTTCCCTGGGCCTGGCAGGCAGCTTCGTAGGTGTGCTGAATGAGCGGCTTGCCGGTCTGAGATAATAAAAGCTTTTTGGGCAGTCGTGTTGATTGCAGCCGAGCAGGGATTACTACGAGACTGTTCAGAGCAAGAGCTACGGCACGTTCCATGGCCATCGGTCGAATCCATTCTATAGATGTATGTTGCGTGATCGGCACGCGAACGTTTCTTCAGCATAAGCGGTTTGGCCTGAAAAGATGAAGGGCAGTTCCCGCCGCCAACTTCAATCGATCTTCGTATTACCCCTCGACTTTGCTATGCTTTCCGGCGATAGCATTGACGAATTTATCTCACCAAGCCGAAGGGAAACGGGCCATGTGTGGCATTGTCGGATACGTCGGAGATCACCGAGCAGCAGACTTCCTGTTGGAAGGACTGCGGCGTCTGGAGTACCGCGGATACGATAGTGCAGGCATTGCGTCGGTAGATCGTAATTCCCATATTCACATCGTGAAAACGGCTGGCCGGATCGATTCTCTTGCCAACCGACTGGCTGAAGAGATGCCAGTAGGAACCACCGGCATCGGTCATACCCGCTGGGCCACGCATGGTCCCGCCACACAAACCAATGCCCATCCTCATGCCGGGCCGCATGGCGAAATCGTTGTGGTTCATAATGGGGTTATCGAAAACTATGCGTCGCTCAAGAATCAATTGCAACAAAAGGGATATCAGTTCAAAAGCGAAACCGACACAGAAGTGATCGTTTTCATGCTCGAAGATGGCTTCAAGCAACTTTCGATCCCACCAGGCCAAGCCGCCACCGATGAGGCCCTCGTGGGGTTGGTCCAGAAAGTCCTGGCCAAACTTCGCGGGACTTACGGTGTTGGTATCCTCTTCCGAAGTCGCCCCGACCTAATTATCGCCGCACGACTGGGCAGTCCTCTTGTGATCGGCGTATCGGAAGACGCCCACTTTCTGGCCAGTGATGCCTCTCCCCTGGTGGGCTTTACCGATAAGATCGTCTACCTGACCGATCATCAACTCGCGATTATCAAAGCCGACTCTCTGCAGATCGCTCACCGAGATCTGGGCGAAATCACACACAGCGTCGAGAAGCTCGAGATCGCATCCGGAGATGTCGAACTCGGCGACTTCGAGCACTACATGCTTAAGGAAATCTTCGAGCAGCCGCAGTCGATTGAAAACGCCATGCGGGGTCGCTTGAATCTCGACAACGCGACGGCCGTGTTCGGAGGACTGAACCTATCGTCCCAAGAGCTACGCGGAGTTGATCGAATTCTTCTTACCGCATGTGGAACCAGTTGGCACTCGGCAATGGTTGGGGAATACCTCATTGAAGAGCTGGCCAGAATTCCCGTGGAAGTGGAATATGCTTCGGAACTTCGCTATCGCAATCCACCGGTACCGCGTCGCACGTTGGTATTTGGCATTACCCAAAGTGGCGAGACAGCCGATACGCTTGCCGCCCTGCGAGAAATGAAACGCAAAGGCCATCCAACGCTGGCCATTTGCAACGTAGTGGGCAGCAGCATCGCCCAAGAATCTGACGGTGGGATCTATCTGCACGCAGGCCCGGAAGTCGGCGTGGCTTCGACCAAAGCCTATACGTCCCAACTCGTTGTTCTAGCGATGCTCGGGCTTTACTTCGGCCGACTCAATCACCTGAGCTTTGACCAGGGTTACCGCATCATCCGCGCATTACAGGCCCTTCCGGATGTGATTCGCAAAGCTTTGACCACCCAAGATCAGGCCCGAAAGGTCGCTGAAAAATATCAGGCCGCCAATAACTTCTTGTACTTAGGCCGCTATTTCAATTTCCCCACGGCCCTGGAAGGGGCGCTCAAGCTGAAAGAAATCAGCTATATCCACGCGGAAGGGTACCCAGCCGCGGAACTCAAACACGGACCGATTGCTTTGGTCGACGAGAATACCCCCAGCGTGTTCATCATGCCGCAGGGGGTCGTTTACGATAAAGTAATGAGCAACTTGCAAGAGATCAAAGCTCGCGGCGGCCCGGTGATTGCCATCGCCAGCGAAGACGATCACGAGATCGACAACTACGCCGACGACGTGATTCGCATTCCGACGGTGGAAGAGTTCCTACAGCCGATCGTCTCGATAATTCCGCTGCAATTTATTGCGTATCACATTGCCCTCTTGCGTGGCTGTGATGTCGACAAGCCGCGGAATTTGGCCAAGAGTGTGACCGTGGAATAGTTTACGGCATCCATTATTCAGGAAGCAGAACCTAGTCTGGCAGATCTACTAAACCTCTGCAGTCTTGGCCAACGGACTGCTTGAAATCGCACTTACGAGCAGCCCAAGCCAGCCAAGCAATAAAAACATCGCGCCCACAGACGCAAAGATCGCAAAAGTCGGCGCGTCCACTAAAGCAGCTATAGCCGTTCCGCATCCAAACAGCAGGGTCCCGCCGGTAAAGCCAATGCCTCCCATAATCTGCCCCCAGCCGGCAGTGGCAGAAAGGCCTAAAACCGCTAACGCGAGAGCATGAATGGCTATATATCGCAGACCATCTTGGTACCGCTGCCAGCGTTCTGCGCTTTCCTGCCGGTCGACGTTGCTAATTTCCATTACCGGTTGCCCTGGCGTCCCATTAGCTTGCAGCGGACCTGGAACCATGACGGCTTTCTCTTTCAGGGCGTCGCTGAATTTAATCTTTGCATAAGGCTCCCCAATGGGACCGCCAATTACGAGCACCATTCCGAACAGTGCCCCCGCGATAAGGTTGTATTTCGCCATATTATCGAATTTTCGAAATCGATCGTTATGAATGTGAAAAGCAACGAGGCTCGTCCAATCGAGAAGAACTACCGACGCCGCTTCATCTTGCTTGACAGCTCGAAGTTGACCTGTGCGTCTTCGTTCACAGAAGCCGATAATCCCGTGGGATCGGTGACGTAGGTCCAAGGAATGACCTTATTCTCTGATGTGAAGCCGGCGATCTTTACGTTCTTTTCGCCCGGGATACATTCCAACTCGTAATTTCCATCAATCACTTTGCCCGTAGCCACCAAATTGCTTCCGTCCGATGGGGAGAAAATCACGCTCCCATCATGAACGGGAACTCCATCGAGAGTGACCTGCCCGTTGATGGTGAATTTCAATGGTTCGCTCGAGCACCCGAATGTCATCATGGCACCAACGACTAAAAAGACGATTCCGCATCGCCCTACCAAGCTGCTTGAATTCATGGGTTCAATCCTTGCGAATATTTCGCGGTATGAATGAAAAATCGAATTACTATTTGGCGTAGTCTTCACTGACTATTTTGCCCCAAGAACATTTGCGCGCGATGAAGCAGAGTCCACCAAAACGGCAGGCGTATTCGCCTGCCGTTTTGGCAAACCTAGTATGCTTTATTACCTAGAAGGAGGTAATCACGTTGCCGTCCGCACGATTGGAGAGATTCTGCAGATTGGCCGTGTTGATCGTCTCTGGAAGGAAAGATACAGACCCATCGGCACGCGTAACCATCGCGCCGCCGGGGTGAGCACTTCGTAATGGATAGGCAGTCATTGCCCCAGGACTCACGGGTATCTCTTGCGTCAATCTCCAGGCATTATCTGCCATTGCTCCGGAGGGCACGAAGTCGAAAGCCGGCGAATTCACACCGAAGACAGTGCAGAACATCGATTCCATCGCCCATCCGTTCCAATAATTGCCAATCGTGCAATTCTCTTGCGGGCTCTGACGGATTTCGCCGAACATTAGCGTATTGCTCGTACCATCAAGGATGTCCTTCAAATTGATGTGCGAACCGGCAAAGAAGAGCCCACTCATCATCGACGCCTCTTTCGAGTTCCAACGTCCCATGACCTCGTGTGTAGCGTTGGCCAGGTAATTCCCCTGGAATCCGTCGACACCAACTTTGCCGCCCCACGGATCAGACGGGCAAACAAAACCAGAGACAACCGTATTACGTACATTGGCATCCCATGTATTTGCTGAGGATGTCCCCATGCTCGGCTTTACCGTGTCATACATTGCTGATTGCTCCACAAAGGGAAGCAAAGCAATAAACCAGGTCGAACGATTGGGATTTTGAGAGGTGTCTTCTTCTTGCTGACCGTTAAACTGGCCAACCGGAAAACTCTGAAACGTATCGTGATAGTTATGCATCGCCAGCCCGAGTTGCTTCAGGTGGTTGGTGCATTGAATACGTCGAGCGGCCTCTCGAGCTTGTTGCACCGCGGGAAGCAGCAGCGAGACCAGCACCCCAATAATGGCGATCACCACCAATAGCTCGACTAACGTAAATCCTTTTGCCTTGGTTCTAGACATGTCTCTTTCCAATGTAGGAAGTATCGAAGAAGAAATATCGAGCATGTCGAACTCAACGCTATCCAACAGAAAACGACTGGGGGAGTCGTTGCTTCCAATGCGTGTGAATCGTCTTGCCCACCGGATGCATGAAGGAGTGGTGGTTAGATTGAGACTTATTGTGACAACACACGCATCAAAATTCATTGCTAATTCATATTTTTCCCATTTTCAATTTGTTCCACTTTGAATAGTACTTTTCCAGATTGCTGCGATTGCAACATTTTCCACCCCTGCAAACGAGATAGGGGCGGACGATCGATCCCTTAGTATCGATCGCCCGCCCCTAGTTTTCTCAGGACTCTTCTGCTTACGATTGAACGCTGATATCGAAGCTCCCATTTTCCTTAGGGATGTCCGCTTGCGTACGGAACGGCCCACCGGGGATGGGACGTCCCAGCATTAACGAGGTTCCAGGTTCTCCGTTACCATCGAAGGCCTCGATGAGAATCTTCTGCGGCCCCCCCACGACCCCTTTTCCGTAGTCCGTTTCGTAGCGTCCTTCATGAATTTCTGCGATCGTCATCGGGCCTTTATTCCCTTTTGACGCGTCCGGCTCGAATTGAATAGTCCCCACCACCACGGGCTTTCCATCCAAAAGAACTTCGCCTGAAATCTGATATCTCGACGGCCCATCCGAAGGAGATTCGGCACATCCGCTTAAGCATAGAGCTATCACAATCAAATACCGCATGTCACACCTTTCGCACTGAATATCACTTGCAGCCAGGCATCCTTAAAGCTGCGGTCCGCCGATCGGAAGCCCATCTCCCCGAACGGCTAATTGGCGATACGCATTGATGTCGATTACTTCACTGAGAAACTGGACCGACCCATCTCCAAGTACAAACTGCGCTCCACCGGGGTGCTCGCTACCGAAGGTCGATGTCACATAGTTAAACGTATTCACCTGGTTTCCATTGACATCCGGACCACTGTTGATTTGAAGAACGGCCGCAGAGGTACCAACAAGCAGCGGATCATTGGCTGAGTGACGATATCCCGAAGCCCACGTGGTCATTTCGCAACAGGTGTTTCCCTTCATAGAGTAGATTGTTTCCCCCAGGATAAGCACGTTGGTGGTTCCATCGGTAATGTCTGCGAAACGTGTCTTAGAGTTTCTCCAGAACACCCCGTTATTGAAGTAAACGCGACCGCTGTAACCGTTGTGTCCGTTGTACTGATCCTGATCGGTGGGCGTTGGCCCTCCTCCGCATACGGCGTGGTAGCTCAGCGTTGGAAACCGACCAGTGGTAAAAGATGGACAGATATACTTCGGCATCGATTTGGCCTGGTAAATGTGATTGTCGTTCGTCGGCGTGTCGTAGCTGGAAGCACCGTGAACGGAAAGGTTCTGGTTGAATGCCCACGCAAACGTCTTACCGAAGTCAAACGAATCGTGCAGAGCGGACTCTTCCACATAGGGCAGAATCAATACGGTCCACGGAGCCCGCGACATATCCGCACTCCAACTCCCGCTATTTCCAAGGTTGTTGTCTGCGATCGGGGTTGTAGAGATCGCTCCGGGCGGGAATGAGCCCAACGAGTCGTGATAGTTGTGCATCGCCAAGCCAATTTGCTTCATGTTGTTCTTACATTCCATGCGGCGTGCGGCCTCACGGGCTTGCTGAACAGCCGGCAAAAGAAGTGCAATCAACACGCCAATAATGGCAATGACAACCAAAAGTTCGACTAGGGTAAAACCTGAGTACCGCTTCGAGATCATGATTATTTCCTTGTTCGTTATGGTCTATTGAGAATAGCTGGCAACGAAAATAGATAGATCAATTCGACGGTCACGCGATGCGACGATCGAAGAGCGTTTCTCTGCGCCTGCGAATCCGGCAGTCTTAGCCAGTGCTCGACTCAGAAAGCTTCTGCAGCATTTCTTCCGCGACCTTACGACGCTGCGTATTGCCGCTGGCGGATTTTAGTTTGAGATAGAGAGGTCGAAGCGGAGTGACTTTATCGGGCGAGCTTCGTAGCGCACTCTCGAAAGCCGGTTCCGCGCCAAACATCTCTGGCATAGGTGAATTCGGATCGGCAATCTGAGTCAGAAACGCCTTCAACATACCTGTCCCATCGTCACCAGCTTTTCCAGCATCGGAAGGAAACCTGCTAGACATGCTGCAGCCGGCTACAACCAGCACCAAAACGCTGAGGACCGATAGGGAACGTGATCTAGAAATCATGAATTTCCCCTCCGGAACGAGTCCCCAACGCACCCCACACACCGTAGGCTGATTCGCCATTCCAATTGGGTGTTGCGTCCTGATTGCCCGCATCAATCGTTTCGTTGATGAACTGAGCCGATCCATCTGCAAAGACAACCTGAACCCCGCCAGGATGACGACTGTTCGATGTCATCATGGCTTCTGTCCAGAAGTTTTGTTCCCGGGCACATGAAGGGCCATTGGGAGGAATAATCGTGGTCACACCGGTGTAGATTATATTGCCGGGGTGCCAACTATAGCCGTGCTTGTCGACCAACGGCTGAAACGTCAAACCATCGGCGAATTTATTCCCCAGCCAGACAGTGCTTGCCGAACAGTCACTAGGCTTCGAGAAATTGATAATTGCGGTATCCCCCCGAGCCCCTTCTGATGCCAGGCGAATAATCTCAGCTATCGCAATTGTGTTGCTCGATCCATCCTTCAAGTCCGCGATGTTGAAGAAAGAATTCCAACCGAACATCCCCCGTGGCTGTTTATCTTCCCCTTGCGAACCGGTGGTCTCCATCCAGTGATCGGAAACGACCGTAGCGTAGTTGGTTAGTCCTAATTCGCGATGAGTTCTGAGATCGTTATCCGAAGGACAGAGCAGACCTGGAATTTGAGCCCGAGATCCTTCAAACTCGGTATTGATGTAACAGTCGCCGTTGCCACTGAGGCGAGGTGCCCACAGTTCATAAACGGCATTTTGCTCTAGATACGGCGTTAGCGGAACAAATGCACTGACCCCGCCATACCAGGAATCGCAGCCGCCCCCACCTTGGGCACGAGATGGAAAAGCTTCGTTGGTGTCGTGGTAATTGTGGAGAGCCAAGCCTAATTGCTTGAAATTATTCGAACATTGAGAGCGTCTTGCGGCCTCCCGAGCCTGCTGTACGGCCGGTAAAAGCAATGCTATTAGCACACCTATGATGGCGATCACCACCAAGAGTTCCACGAGGGTAAACCCCCTCTTTCTCGTCATTGACATATAGTAGCCACTCCATGATCGTAATGAATAGATGATTTCTGGCCCTCAAAGAGGTCGGACATCCCAAAATGAAACTCGTTTTGGTAGCCAACTTCTTTAGTGCCCACGGTGCATGATGGAGTGGATTACTGAGAATTATTGTGTATTGTTTAGATATATGAATCATTGCTAATTCCGTTTATTGAGATTTTCAATTTGTTGCACGCGGGAAAAACCTGCCTCGGGGCAACTAGGGATGATTGATCACACGAATCTCGTAACGAAAACGATTGCCTTGTTTCTGCCTCATGGGCACGAGCAGTCGGCTCGAATTACCGCCGGAGCGGCCATGAGTGCGGGCGAGCATCCGCATATCACGCTCTTAGAATGGCCCTACGACGATTCTCAGCCAGAATTCGATTACGATTTCACCGAGATCGAATTCGACGGCGCAATTATCTGGGCTTATAACGAGTCTTCTTGGGCCAAACGTCTACTGCAAATGGGCATTCCGGTGGTTAATTGCGGAAGCAACTGGATACGCCAGGGGGTTCCTTCGGTAGCGTTCGACTGGGAAAAGCTGCAGGACGATCTGGTGGAGAAGTTTGCTTCCTTGGGAAGAGAACACGCGGCCATCGTTTCCCACAATCTTGGCAACGACCCCTTCAAGACCGTTTGGCTCGACCGTCTGATTGAGCGCCTTAATGAGAACAACATCACAACCCAGTTCTTCGTTGCCCCGGGAATTCCTAGCGAAGAACGTCAGCGAATGTTTAAGCCGACTCGTGAAGCCGAGATCATTAAATTCCTGGAAAACCTCCCCCACCCGTCAGCCATTTATTGCGACGACGACTATCTCGCGGCGCTGGTATGCCGCGTTGCCCGAGACCTGAACTTGCGCATTCCTCAGGATGTGGCCGTCATGGGCTTTGGCAACTTCACCATCTCACGGGTTGCTTCACCGGCGATCTCTTCGATTGAAATTCACGGCCAAATGATAGGTCGGCAAGCTTTCCAGATGGTTCGGCAGCGACTAGAGTCACCCCAGGCGGAATTCCCTCAGGTGCAGCAGGTGCGTCTTGAATTCATCGAACGCGATACGTTTCGATTTGAGTTAGTGAAAGACGCTGTTGTCGCCCAGGTGAATCGTATTATCGAACGCGAAGCATGTCAGGGCATCAACGTCGACGAACTTGCTCGGCGGCTGGGCGTTTCTCGAAACACGCTCAATCGCCGTTTCCAACAAGAGTACGGCATCACCCCTGGCAAGAAGATCCGGGCCATGCGAGTTCAACAAGCGAAGCAAATCCTGGTCACTTCTGACCATAGTGTCACAAAAGTAGCCGAGCTTTGCGGTTTTCCAGAGCCTGCGAACTTCGTCAACTTCTTCCGCCGCGAAGTAGGGCAAACCCCTAACGAGTACCGCAATAAGGCGAAGCAAACCGGGGATTAGGCACGCAGACAAACGACGACAAGGTGATATGAGTCGTTCCCACCCTACGAAGCAGCTAGGCTCGAGCAAACGCCTTGCGCAGCAATGCTAGACTTTGTGGTATTGCCGTTTGATAGTCTTCCATGCCTTCGAACTCGAGGGAAATATAGCCTCGATAGTTATGCTTACGCAGGATCTCTCCGATGCGGTTGTAGTCGAGGTCTAGTGTGTACCACTGCCCTCCTCCGTAGTACGTTTTTGCTTGAACGAAGATCGTTTGAGGGGCGATCTTCTCCAGACGGTCATAAGGATCGTCCAGGAAGTTTCCTGTATCGGTGCATATTTGCAGCCAGGGGGAATCGATCGCGTTAACGATTCTCAAGATACCCTCCGGCGTCAGCCCTAAGCCCCAGTGATTCTCTAACGCCAGAACAACACCGCACTTCTCGGCTGTTGGCAGGCACTTCTCCAAGGATTCAATCACCCACGGAAAAGCGTCTTCATCCGTGTATCCCTTTAACGGCGATTCAATCCCGCGGTTGGCCATCAATTCGTCAAAGTTGGCCGACGTTCCCCAGGTGCCCGTATTTACTCGCATGACAGGAATGCCGAATTGGTAGGCAATCTCGATTTGACCAATCGTTCGATCGATATTTTCTTTTCGCTTTTCGCGGTCCGGCGTCACGAAGCCTTGATGCGTCGAGAGCCCAACCAACGGCTGCCCGAGCCGCAAAGCATGGCGTTTGTACGACATCATTTTCGAGTGACTCAGCATTTCATTTTGCTGCAGTTGATAAAGCAGCAGTTCAACGCCATCGAAACCGTACTCGTCCGCAAGGTCGATGCACTTGTGGAAATCACGAAACTCATCATTGCGAAATCGCCACAGAGAGTACGTCGAAAGGACGATCGGCGAGGTCTTCCGAGCGCCGCTTTCATCATTCGGCTTGGCCTCTTGAGCCTGACAGACCTGGCTAAGTGGAATCATGGACGCAGCTGCGGCAAGTCCCAGAAAGTTTCGTCGTGAAGATTTCGGTTTAACAGCGGAAGCATTCATCGAAGCAGTAATCCTGGAGAAGCCAATAAGTGAGAAACGACCGTCCAAAGTGCGTCTGCAAAAGTGGCAATCGCCCTTGCCAAAACGATTCTTATGGGGACGACCCATTCTGCGCTGGTTCGGAATAGTTGCCGTAGATTTTGCCGTTACGTAGATACTTCCAGTCAAGGACGTCCCCTTCAGAGACCGTCCACGCCTGACCAGTTTGAATGCTGGAGACTAGGGCTGCATCGCCTTCCACGGTTCCTGTGAACTGGCCACTATCGAAAGTTACACCAGTCACCCAGAAGCTCTCTGTGCGTCCGTCGTCATCGATCGAAGTCTTGACGGCAAAGTCCTGACCGTCATCGCTATCCAGTGCGGCAATGAATTGATCAATTGTCGACGTGGCCTCTTCCGCCGAATTTGCGGAGCCTTGCTGGTCGCGGTCGTGCGGAGATGGCGTTCCTGACTGTGCTGAACAGCCAAGGATAAGCAAAAACAGAAGCATGATAGGAAACAGGGCACGCATGAAATTTCATCCCAGGGAACTGATGAGAACGAACGACTTGAGATGCACTCCAGTCAGCATAGAACCCCAGGAGGATGATCGCAATTCGATAGACGTATAAACTTACGCAGAACCTAGCCCCCCCATCCCTTCCCCTGTGCTCTCCAGTAGCTCAAGCACATTCGCCTACGGCATATCCCATGGAAACGCATGCGGGGGCCCCTCTTACAACATGTAACCGGCGAATTTGTTTCGTCCGAACTAGTCTGAGTAAGGAGTCTCTCGTCGTTCACTTCAATTCGAGAGATGCGAAGGAGATAACCGTTACGCTGTCTTCTGAACAGCTATAACGCTCTTTAGAAAGACTTCGCCGCATTCCCCTAAGCCATGCAAGTGAAGTAGGTTACAGCTACCATCCACCTTGATACATTCGTTTCAAACGAGAGGCAGACGCCGAACCGCTCACCCGGCGTTTCTCGTTGCCATCGACAACGTAGACAAACTGTGGAATCGAACGAATGCCGTATTTCTGGGCCAATGAAGAATTCGAATCGACGTCGACTTTTCGGATCGGGTAGCCGGCATTTCGCAGTTCTTGGTAGGCCGGTTCAGCGTGACGGCAGGCGGGACACCAACTCGCCGAAAAGAACAAGATCTTCCCAGACAGATCGCGAGGTTTCACATCATCGGCCGGAGTAAACCCACCAGATGAATAAGAGGCCACCGTTAACAAGACCGGGGCGGCAAAGCTGAGCATTGCCACGATGACGACGATTGCCTTCTGCATGAAACTCTTCCTCTGAAATAGCTTTTCAGCCCATAAGCTGCCATTGCCTATTCAAATAAAGCTTATCGCTCGGTCCATACCTACAGGTTCTCTGAGATTCGCGAACCCCGACACTTCCTTGATTATGGGAATCGAAATGATCGTCAGAACCCATCCACTGACATGTTCGAGACAAAAAGCGACTTCCACGAACGTTAATCACCAGCCAAGAGCGAGGGATTTCTCATCGAAACCAGAACAAACGACGAGGAAACCAAAGACTATCAAAAGATTCTTTCCCCGTATTTTCCCGAGTAAAACACACGATTTGCAAATTTCCTTCGCCGAAACGCTCCTGCCCGTTGACACCCCAGATGGTTCTGGTAGTATTTATCTCTTCCCAAGGGGGCAACATTGCTCCCAGGGACAAAAGCAAATCGCTTTTGCCGGTGTGAAAGCACCACAATGATCTTTGACAATTTGGTAGTGACCTCTGTTTGAGAACGAAGGTGGTTGTGCTTCTTTGAGATTGTTTACGCAATCTTGGAGAGGCGATCATTTTTGAACTTAAACTAGTTCAATTTTTTTGAAAT
>NZ_JABRWO010000008.1:300000-380963 GCF_013618625.1 Bremerella alba
TCAGCTGCAGCACGGAGATTCCATCCGTGTTTGCGATATCTCGTTCGAGTTCAAGCAAGAAGGTGTTAAGCCAGCCCCTACGGACACAGTTGGGCTCAAGCCGGATGGGCCGGGGGCATTCGGCGCCGTCATGGTGGACGACGACGGGGCAACCTCGACGATCATGTCCAAGTTTGAGGTCTCGTCGCAAACCGGTTCCATTCACTTGACGGCCAGTCCTGAAGTGAAGCTCAATGCCCTGCTCGAGATCACCCGGGGGCTGACCGGGACTCTCTCACTGGACGAGGTTCTGCCCAAAGTTCTCGAGGGTTTGTTCCACATCTTCCTGCAAGCCGATCGCGGATTCATCATTCTGCAGGATGGTTCGGGGAACATGGTCCCCCGATGGACTAAGGCCCGAAAGGAAAGTGACGAAGAAGAAATTCGTATTAGCCGTACCATCGTCAAGCACGTCATGCAAACGCGTGAAGCGATCCTATCTGCCGATGCGGCAGCCGACTCGCGGTTTGAGATGAGTCAGAGTATCACGGACTTTAAGATTCGCTCGATCATGTGCGCCCCGTTGGTCAATGCCCACGACGAAGTCATCGGCGTGATCCAGATTGATACGCTTGATCAACGCAAGCGTTTTCAAAAAGAAGACCTGGAAGTCGCCGTTAGCGTGGGAATGCAGGCAGCGGCTGCGATCGAACGAGCCCAACTCCACGACGCGGCGATTCGGCAAATTTCCTTCGAACGCGATCTGCACACTGCCAAACAAGTTCAAATTGGATTTCTGCCGTCGGTAAAGCCGTCGGTACCGGGGTACAAGTTTTATCACTATTATCTTGCCGCCAATTCCGTCGGCGGCGATTACTACGATTACATCCCACTGCCCGACGGCGGCACCGCGATTTTAGTCGGGGATGTTGTGGGGCACGGGATCGCAGCTTCCCTGATGATGGCCAAGTTGTCCGCAGAAGCTCGGTATTGTTTGGCTTCGATGTCCGATTTCCAGCAAGCCGCGTTTCATCTAAATAACAACTTCACCGCATACACTCCGGACGATAAATTCGTGACTCTGGCCATTGCGATTCTCCACCCAGAATCGCACCAGGTAACGCTTATCAACGCGGGTCATAACCCGCCGATCTTACGGAAACCGGACGGGACGTGCTGTATGATCGCCGAAGAAGAAATCGGCCTGCCGTTGGGCATCATGGAAGACATGGAGTACGACATCGCTCGATTCACGCTTGAGCCGGGCGATATGCTCTTCATCTATACCGACGGTATCAATGAAGCCATGAATGCAAGTGGAGATCAATTCGGCATGGACCGCATGTTGACTTGCGTCTCGCAGAAGTCGGACGACCTCGAGGTCTGCAGCAAGGCCATCATCGACGACTGCCGGAAGTTCATGGCCAACAGCCCTCAATTCGACGACATGTGCATGGTGTCGTTGCAACGCACAACCGAGTAAAAGCAAATCCCCCTCAAGAGCGAAGACGCTTTTAAGGGGGATATAGCCCAATTCCTAATTCTTTTCGGGCGTGACGATGGCTTCTGTCGGACGGGTCACCGCTGGGCCGCCGAGGTGCTCGATCCAGACGTTACGGAATACGACCGGATTGCCGTGATCTTGCAGCTTGATGGGACGGGCATCTGGGCCTTCAGCCTTGCCGGCACCGGTCTTGTTGGGAATCAGGTAGTTGTCTTGAACCAGGATGCCGTTGTGCTGCACGGTGATCCGAGCAGGCGAAGTTTTGTTCCCTTGGTCATCAAAGCGTGCGGCGGTGAAATAGACATCGTAGGTTTGCCAAGCCAATGGTGGAAAGCACATGTTGAGGTCGGGGCTTTTGGTTCGGTATAGGGCAGCACACTCGTTGAACTCTCCGGGTAGGCCGAAGGAGTCGAGAATCTGGACTTCGTAGCGTTCTTGAATGTAAAGTCCGCTATTGGAGCGAGCCTGACCAGTTGCATACGGCATGTACGGCAGGCGGAACTCAATGTGAAGACGAAAATCCTGGACCGGATCTTTCGTAATCGTTCCAATTTGCAGCTCACCTTTTTCGTTGATTTTTGCATTAACGAAACCTTCCGCAGAAGTTCCATCAAACAGAGTCATTGCCCCGGAACCCGGCTTGAGCCCCATCAATTCGCTGCGGCGGTGAACCTTCGTCAAAATCCCCAAGGTATCGCCTGCCGAGTTGATTACCGTGGCACTGTTGCCGGTAATGAAAACCTGGTAGTTCCCCTGGCTGAGAACGAGCTCGTTGCCATCTCGGGTGCCGCTCAGGTCGATCATGGAATCGTTTCGCCAGCCGTTACCGGGCAATCCTCCTCGCAGTTGTCGACCAATAAAGTTGCCGTCTCCGCGGGCAATGACTTGAATACCGGTCGTTTCGAGAATTCCACCGGGCAAACGCAGCTTCCCGTAGTACTCGCCTTGGAATGCGAAGTCTTCGTCCACCTGATTTAAGTCGGTAAACGCGATCTTTTTCGGATCAGGCTTGGCCTTCGGCGGGGGCACTGGTTTCGGTTCAGGCTTGGGAGTTTCTTTCGGGGAGGGAATTTCTTCAGGCTTGTCTTCAGATTTCGGCTCGAGCTTTGATTCCATCTTCTTAGACGCTCCCTCTTCTTGTTTGGGCTGGGGAGCTGGCGTCTTGGCTGGAGTCGGTTCGCCTTGCTTAGGCTCTTCCTTTTTGGGCTCAGGCTTCATCTCCTTCTTAGGAGCTGCCTTGGTGGGCTTATCGTCTGAGGTCTCATCCTTGTCTTTGCCCTTCTCCTTGGCTGGCTTGGGCTTCTCTTTTTTCTTAGAAGCTTCCTTTTTAGGTTCCGGTTTCATCTCCTTTTTGGGAGCGTCCTCGTTCGGTTGGTCTGCATCTTTGTTGGTCTTCTTTTCTGCTTTCCCTTTTGCATCATCCTTGGAGGACTTCTTTTTGTCAGAGGATTCCGGTTTGTCTTTCTTCTGGCGATTATTGTCTTTCTTTTTATCGCGGTCTTTTCGATCCTTGCGGTCCTTTTTGTCTTTCTCTTGTTTCTTCTTGTCGTGATCTTTCGAATCGTGCTTAGTGGATTTGTCTTTGTCTTGTTTTTCCGTATGTTCGTCGTCTTTCTTGGCAGACGATTCGAGACCGATCGCCGGACCGGCGAGCAGTGAGGTGATGATCAAGAGGGAAAACAGCGCACGATACAACGACATGATGGTGACTCCGACCGATGAATCTTGGCCTGTGCGTCTTAAAGCAGTTGAGACGCAGCCAAGGACAGTTCCGCAAGGGTTTGTTTTGGGGGAATGGGTAAGAAACTCTAGTTTGAATAATGAGGCAAACAGAATCAAGTTTTGAGAGAGTTATTCTGAGATTCCCGTTTAGCGCAAAAAAGAGCACCCAGTAGTTACTGGGTGCTCTTAAGTCTCGAAGAGTCATGCCGGTTGGCTTACTCTTCGGTTTTTTCTTCGGCTGGTGCTTCTTCGGTAGGTGCATCGCCCATTGGATTAGCTGCGGGAGCTTCACCTTCAGCAGGCATGGTGATATCGGGATCGTCGGTGTTTTCAACCGGTGGTGCGGCCGTTTTCGAATCGCAACCAATCGAGAATACCATTAAGCCCATGACCAAACTGGCCGAGCACATCCACTTCAAAACTGACATAACGAAAAAACTCCAATAGCGTCAAAAGCAAAAATTTCGAGGCGGGAAAGCCTAGTCCCTAATTGTAGGGGCTGCGGGCTTCCGAAAAAACGTGACCCTTAATCTTTTCTAAATATTTTCAGGAAAGTAGGTTCGGATCAATTCGGTCATCTTGGTCACAGCGGATTTAGGACGGCCGCGGGGATCGATGAGACCTGCATGAGGAAAACGATGCGGTTGCGTATCCGAGACTTGGCTCCAGAAGACACCTTGCACTTGAGGGTGAGTCAAGAGAGCGGGCAAAACATGCTCGACCAATTCTCGTTGGGTCCGCCGGCTGATTCGTTCCAGCGGTTCTTTTTCTCGGTTGGCGTCGTAGAGCGCGGTCTCGTCAGGACGCCACGAGCTAGGAGCCGACAACGTCACAAATAGCGGGACGCCTAATAAGCTCCAGTAGTCGAGTAAGTCGACTACGTCGAAGAATCCTCGAAAGTAAGTGGCCGGAGACAACTCACCAAAATTCAGTTCGAGACCTATCCCGGTAATTCCCACGCGGGCCCGCACTAGCTCTTCCGCAAAGTGAATCGGGGCCAACTCGCGATCACGGTTGGTCATGTACTCGCCCCACGGCTTGGCGAAACTGACTAACAGCGGAGCACGCAGGCCGGCGGTACGAATTGTTTGAATGATATGCAGCAGTATTTGAAGTCGCTGCTCTTCTTTTAGATCGAGCGAAGTCTGGGCGTTGAGTCCAGACGCACAATACCAAAGGTCGACTCGATTGCGATAATGTTGGAGAAGTGCTTCGGTGTACTTGGTAACAGCACTGAGAACTTCCTCGAAGTCGTTTTCCCAGAGGTAAAGCCAGTCGGGCGTTGCGAATCGATCCAGGCAGAACATCGGCCCAAGCACCGTCGCATGTCCTTGCTCGCGTACAGCATCCAAAGTGACATCGACATCCGACCAGTCGTAATGTCCGACCTCGGGTTCACACTGTTTCCAGTTGGGTTCGACGAGGACCGTATTCAGTGAATCGGTTAGCAGTGGTTTGACCTCGGCCGACAGTGGCTCCGTTAACGCGATACCGCGAAGGAACGCCCGGTCGCCTGATTGGTTCGAGATGGCATGAAACGACGCCGTCGCATAAACGTGTTCCAGGTGCGTCAGCCCGCGCATCGAGTACGTCAGGCTTTTGACCGCCAAGGCATCCGATTCGGATGGATCGTCTTTCGATACGGCCGCTCTGGCAAAGTAATTGGTCGCGTCCTGCAAGAGCTTTTTGGTGACGTCTAACAGATCGAGTTCTGCATCTAGGCAGGCATTGGTAAGCGTGCGAAAGCGGAATAGCGAACCGCGGGCCAATTCAAGCAGTAAGTTGTAGGGGGTCTTATTATCGACTCGCAGCGCACAGGTCGATAGAATCTGCGAAGACCGGCGATCCTTGCGATAAGGGACTTTGACCTTTACTCCGTCCGTTTCCAGAACGTCGAGGACAAGACGGTCGTCCGAGCGTTTGACGGACGTAGCGCGGACCAGTCGATCGCAGCCGACCACGTGGATCACGCGGCAGTCTTCATCCGAGATGGTCAATTCAGTTGGAATTCGAAACGTTAGTTTGGGCAAAACCCGGCTCGCTCTCATACTTGGGGTTTAATCGAGAATGCCAATCATGTTGCTCTCCCTGCGTGATAGCACGCTCTTTCAATTCTAATCGTCGGCAATGCCGGGATGAACCACGAAAATGTCCATCAAGTGGGGTATGTTGGCTGGAGCAACTCTGCGGGTAATCGAGTTTACTAGGTCTGTTTCCAACACACGGCCTGTGGCAAAATGCCGATTGGACGGGCCAATGCGACTGGATCGGTAATTTGGCCCCAACTTCCTAGTATATCTCCTTTGGCGACTCACGATCGGAAAAACATGGGACTCGACTATCCCGTTCGACAGGGCAAAGTACGCGACGTCTATGATCTGGGTGAGCAGGTATTGTTGGTGGCATCCGACCGAATCAGTGCATTTGATTATATTCTGCCATCGCTCATTCCGGATAAGGGGCGTGTACTAACCCAGATGAGTCAGTTCTGGTTTGAGACTTTTGATGTCCCTCACCACCTGATTTCGACCGAGGTTCAGCAGATGAATCTGACCGGCGACGTCGATCTGAGTGAGTTGGAAGGTCGCGCGACGTTGGCTCGCAAGACGGAAGTCATCCCGATCGAATGTGTCGTGCGCGGCTATCTGGCCGGATCGGGTTGGAAGGAGTATCAACGCAGTCAAACCGTCTGCGATATTCCGCTGCCGGAAGGATTGCAGCAAGCCGCCAAACTGCCGGAGCCCATTTTCACGCCGGCGACCAAGGCCGAATCGGGGCATGACGAGAATATCTCGTTCGAGCGAATGGTTGAAATTGTCGGCATGGATATGGCGAACTTGCTCCGAGAAAAGAGTATCGCGGTCTATAAGGCCGGAGCAGAACGGGCGATAGAACACGGAATCATCATCGCCGATACCAAGTTTGAATGGGGCGTCGTCAACGGAGAAGTATTATTGATCGACGAAGTGCTGACGCCTGATAGTTCTCGATTCTGGCCCCAAGACGAGTATGCGGTTGGAATGAGTCCCCCCTCGTTTGATAAGCAATTCGTTCGCGATTGGTTAGAGGCCAGCACTTGGGATAAAAACAGCCAACCTCCCACGTTGCCTCCGGAAGTCGTCGAGAAGACGCGGGCCAAATATATCGAGGCCTACGAGCGAATCACCCAGCGAAAATTCGCGTGGTAATGAATCTGGAAATTTAATTCTCGGTCGTTTGTTCAGCCTCTGCCGGTGACGATTCTGCTGCGTTCGCTTTATCGTCTGGCGACTCGAATTCTGTTTCGGGCATTTCAGGATCTTCTGCCGTTTGTCGCTTGTCTGCAGTTTCTGCTTTCGATTCCAGAAGTGGCAAACGTTGGGCCCGCAGGGCGTTTCCACGGCGATAGGCAGACAGGACGTCGTCGTCATCGGTATAGAAGTCGAACGCGGTTTGGGCCATCTCTTGGCTCTCGTCTTGTTGCGCGAGACCTTCTGCACTGCGGGCAATGCCGTAAAACGCAGCGGACTTGAATCGCGTGTTGGGGAACTCTTCCAGGGTTCCATTCTCGAAGAAGTAAATTGCCGATTCGAACTGCTCATCTTCCAGGGCGATCACGCCTAGATTGAAGCTGGCCAATTCTCGCCACAGCAAAACATTTTTTTGCACGCGATCTAATAAGAACCTCTGGACCTCGGGGTTGTCTGGAAATTCCATGCCTCCCATTGCCAGCATTTCGAGCTGTTCGCGTTCGTTTGCGATTCGGAATTGCCGTTCCATGAGACGCGTTTCCATGAACATGGAACGAGCGCCTCGTTGCTGCGATTCGTCGTCGAATATGCACATCAGTTGCAGTGTTCTGGCTGTCGCAAAGGGAGTCATCGTGTCATAGATCCAGCGTTCAACTTGGAAGAGAGGCCCCAGAACTGGGTCTGACAAACGCTTGCCGATTGCCATTTCGGCTTCGAAGGGAGTGGTCCAAAGTTGAATGTCGGTAACTCCCTGGAAGTTCGACAGACGGTCTTTCAACGAGGATGGATCGACGTGAACTTTCATGGTGGAGTCGCCTGAGAGGACCCCTTCAAGCAGTTTCGTAGCTTGAGTAAGTGCGGTCGATGGGGCTTCAATCAGAAGCGTGACATTCTCGAGATCCTCGGCCGTTACCGGGTACTTGTAGTTTGCCGAGGCCATCGCTTGCAGGTCTTCTGGATGTTTTACCAAGTGTGACAAGCGTTGGATCCCGGTACCGTCCTTTTCAGAGATTGGCAACGCGTAAGCCATATCGAAGAGAAACAATTCTTGTCCAATCGCGACGCCGACTACCTGGGGCTGCTTATCTCCCTGACCAAACTTCAAGACGACGGCATCCAGACCTTGTTGGCGGCACAACTGAATGAAAACTCGGGCCCGCTCCAACGCGTCCCCTTCGTTCAATTGCAATGCGTTCCAGGTATCGCGACTTGTTCCAGGAGCGAATTTTCCTTCCTCATGTTCATTTGTCCGAACCGGGTGAATATGGCGGATCGTCCAATCGAAAAACAAGTAAGCTAGTCCGAGGTCGTTCACTTGGCTTTGGTCGAGCGTTTGATCGATTTGCGCGTCTAGAAAGGCCTGCATGTCCGCCGGAGGTGTTTTATTTTTTCGGATCCAGTCTGAAATGGACTTGGCCCAAAAGGTACCCACGAGAAAGTCAAATTCGCTTCCACGAAAAGTGGCTGAAGCGAACTGCGGCGGCTGATCAAGGAAAGGGCGACTTTCTAAGTCCTGCAAGCCCGGCAAACTCTGAATGGCCTCGGGGAGTTCGGCAACCATTGGGTCGGGCTGCCAAGTGGGATCAAGCTTCTGGGAAATCAGCCAGCGATTCATAAGCTCGAGAACTTCGGCCTTCACCTTGCCGGTTGGGTATCGATCCAGGTCTCGCAGATAAGTCATTGCCTGATCGACGAACTGCTTGGCACTGCCTCCTTCGGTCGAGACCGTCGCTTTGGTGTGATCGACTTGGGGGCGAATCTTCCTTTCGCCACATCCCAGCACAAGAACGACCAGCAGAAGAAGAATTGAGGAGGTGTGATGCGTGCGGCTCATGAGGATTGATTAACCTTGGGCCGCTGCGCGGACGGCCAAAATGCGCTGAAGTAAATTTTCCAGTTCCGACAGCGGAACCATATTGGGACCGTCGCTTGGTGACTTGTCTGGCTCGGGATGGGTTTCCAGGAACAGCCCGTCGATTCCGATCGCCGCTGCCGCCTTGGCTAGGGGAAGTACCATCGCGCGATTGCCGCCCGTTTGGCTACCCAGTCCGCCTGGTTCCTGAACGCTATGCGTCGCATCGAAGACGACCGGTACGCCCAGAGAACGCATTTCAATCAAGCTACGCATATCGTTTACAAGACGACCGTAACCGAAGAACGTCCCGCGTTCGGTCAATAATGTTTCTTTTGCGCCTGCTTCTTTGAGCTTTTCGACAACGTGCTTCATGTCCCAGGGGGCCATGAACTGCCCTTTCTTCACGTTGACTGATTTTCCGGTCTGTGCCGCAGCAACGAGCAAATCGGTTTGCCGGGCAAGAAATGCCGGGATTTGAAGGATTTCGCAAACCTGTCCCACAGGAGCGGCTTGATAAGGTTCGTGGAGATCGGTCGTGACCGGAATTTGGAACTCGGTACGAACGGCTTCCAAAAGCTTTAGACCTTCTTCCAGGCCTAATCCTCTGTACGAATGAATGCTGGTACGGTTCGCTTTATCGAACGAGGCTTTGAATACCAACTGAATCGGTAGTCGTTGGGCCAGTTGGCACAAATGCTCTGCGATTTGAAATGACAATTCGCGCGATTCGAGCACGCAAGGGCCTGCGATAAGTAATAATCGCCCTTCTGGATTCAGGGCGAACGTCGATAAGGTTTGGTCCGAAGCGTTCAAGGGCTATCTCTTCGTTAGGGGGAATCACTCATCCTATTTTCCCGCCAAAGATTCTCCCAGGGCGTCTCAGGTTAATTATTCGCAAAGACTTAGAGCGAGATCTTGGTTAAGCGTATTTTGCCACGAGTGCGGTGAAAATCCCATCCGCCTTATTTGCTAGATCGCGCAGGGGGCACAATCAGCGGCAGGTAGTTGGGACGGACCGAGAGTCGAATGTCAGTGAAGCCGGCGGGATCGCCATCGGTCTGCAGTGGGACAGGGCCAGATTGGCAACGGATTTCTGCCGAACGAGCCTTGAATCGTTTCACATCGCTGCGATGGGCGATCGTTCCTGAAAGAAGCGAGGTGATGTAAGACGCTGTCGACCCAAACCCGCTTTGAGTCAGTACACATATATCGAGCAGTCCGTCATCAGGGACGGCATCAGGAGTCATCTCGAACCCTAACGCGTATCGTGGAACATTAAAAGCAAATGCCCAATAGCCTTGGGTTTGCGTTCTGGAGCCGTCCTCCAACTCGATATCGAGTTCCAGCTGCGGGTACTCATACTTCGCAAACATCTCAAACGCCGGTCGTACGTAATGAAACTTGGTGAGATGTCCGTTTCGCCGCTGATGAACACGGTGGACAACTTCGGCTTCCAGCCCAGCTGAAAGCATCAACATGAACGTCCGATCACCGAATTGCCCAGCATCAAGTCGCCGTACAACGCGGTGGGACAACATCTTTGCAAAGGCGCCAATATTGGTGGGGATTCCCAAGTATTTAGCAAGAATATTTTCGGTACCGGCCGGGTAGATCGCAATAGGAACCGTACCGCTGGTTTGTCCGGCAATCATTGCAGCTGTTCCGTCCCCCCCGACAGAGACAATGAAATCGGGGCGTGGAGCCGCTTCTTCTTCCCATTGGCTGGCCAATTGCTCAGGGGAGTTGATCTCTACGGTATTTAGACCCAGTTCCTCCAACAGCTCGCGCAGACGTGCATGGTGTTGCGGCTTGTCATAGCCACCGGCGATGCGATTAATGAAAAGCCAAGCGGTTTCTGTCGAAGTTGCTCGGCGAGCTTCCGTAAAGGTCACTGGTGCGTTGCTCGTGAAGGTGCGTCTAACTAAGGATTATCTCATCCTATCCGTCTACCTGGCAAAAACGAAGGCTAACGTAATTCCATTTCAATTTGAGACGTTTTTCAGCTTCGCGTAGTCATGAACACCCGGCGTCTCAACATGAGATGCGATAGGCAAATGGTAAGTTGCTCATTGACAATAGGTTATGGCTTGTTTTCTCGTTTCTAGACAAAGGGCCAGGAAAAAACCCGCTAAAAATAGTATAATATAGGGGTGTGTATTATTTCTTTGTGGCATCTTGGGTCACGTACGCAAAATTCCCATTTGCATTAATTTATGCGTGTTTGGCTCTAATTTATCTAAAGTTTTGCGTGCCAGTAAGTTCGGATCGTTTTTGAGATTTTTCGTTGGTTTGGTTCGGAAATTGCACAATGAAAGTTCATCGGCTCCTCGGAGGAGTCGGTAAGCTGGCCCGTGGGGCCGCTGTCGAACTTAAGCTGGGTGGTTTGCCTTGCCCCTGACGATTCAGCTTCTCCAACGCGGGTTGGTACGACAGCGGTCCCTCGATTTTTTCTTGGGTTATTTTTCTAGCTAAGTCTCGCATTAAGTTCGCTTTAGCCTGAATTCTCGTGTGCTTTTCGAGCCAAGACTCATTTCCTTGTTGGGTCGTCTGTCAAACCTTGCCTTAGTTTCTAAAATCAATGGCTAGGGTAAGTTGACGCAATCGATGACCTTCAGTATCTTGGAGCGTTTTGATTCGCGACTCGCGAGTAAGCCAGCGTAGCTTCAATTGGCAGAGCACAGCATTCGTAATGCTGGGGTTACGAGTTCGACTCTCGTCGCTGGCTCTTCTTGTTTCCCAAATGCGAATGGGTAATCGACTCGCTTCCAGTCAGGACAATTCCTAACTTGGTCAATAAAAAGCGGGGAAACGCAGTGCCCAATGATCTCCCCCGAGCTTTCGCACTTGGGCCTCGACAAAACCGTTTGGAGCCCCGTTGATGATTCAAGGAATCGATTTCGATCTTAAGAGCGTTGTTCTCACGAATTCATCCTTCGGTCCGGAGGAGATTCGTCAGATCCTGCGAACGGTAGGACGCGACTACAACGCCTTTTCAACGCTTCGCGATAGCGTTTCCGAGCTGGAAGACCAGTCGGAAGAGCGTTCGCCGGCCACAAACGTCCGATTGGGCGTTTGTCAGTTCATTATGGGTAATTACAATGGGGCCGTTCAAACGCTATCGGCCGCCGATGGTGGTGCCCTGGCCCATTATTATCTTGGGCGTAGCTATTTCTGCATGCAGAAATTCGACAAGGCGATTGAAGCATTTCAGTCGGCCCAGACTGCTGGTTACAACAAAGACGATTGCCAGCTGGGAATCATCGAATCGCTTCGCAGCAAAGGCGAATCTGAACAAGCATTGCAGATGCTGGACAATATGTTCGGCCCAATCGAGTCCACCGCCAATTATCTCTATCAGCGTGCTGCCACGGTTGCTTCGCTGGGGGGCAATCCAGCGGAAGTGGTTGCTCTTTACGAGCGTGCTGTCGAAGCCGATCCGGGCCATGCAGGGGCGCTTTTCGGTCTGGCTTTGGAAAACGATCGTCGCGGTAACGACACGATGGCATTGCAGCTTTACCAGAATGCTGCCGCTGTTTTTCCTACGCATGTGGGTGCTCTGCTGAACCTTGGTCTGCTTCACGAAGATCGGGGTGAATATGATCGTGCGACGCACTGCTACCAACGGGTTCTCGATTCTTACCCGGCCGATAAGCGAGCTCGTATGTACATGAAGGATGCTCAGGCATCCGGCGATATGTACTACGACGAAGAAGAGCAGAAGAAACGCGACCGCATGTCGCAAGTGCTCAGCATTCCGGTTACCGATTTCGAGTTGTCGGTCCGAAGTCGGAACTGTCTGCAGAAGATGGGCATCATGACTTTGGGCGACCTATGCCGCTGCTCAGAGCAAGAGCTTTTGGCGAGTAAGAACTTCGGCGAAACGTCACTGGTTGAGATCCGTGACATGCTGCGTTCTAAAGGGCTGGAATTGGGCCAGGCGTCGACTGAAAAGCCATCGACACCTGAGGTCAGCTACGATACTTCCGGTTTGTCTCCAGACGAGCAGGCACTGCTGGATCGTCCCATTGCTGAACTCAGCCTGTCGGTTCGTGCTCGCAAGTGCATGGTTCGCTTGGGGATTTCCACCATTGGCGAACTGGTTCGACGCACCGGCGATGAACTTCTCGAATGCAAGAACTTCGGCGTGACTAGCTTGAACGAAGTTCGCGAGAAGCTGACTAACTACAACCTGAAGCTTCGCGGCGACTAACTTGTCGTTGTGTGGCCAGTGGCCTGCAAACTTAAACCCATGCGGAAAGCCGCGTGGGTTTTTTCATGGAGCTTCGAGACACTTTGGAACAATCGACGTTTGATCGTCCCGCAGAAGCCGACTGGTTTCAGTACCGTTTGAAGCACGAAGATGGCACCTCGAAGGCGCGTCGCGGAGAATTTGTGACGCCGCATGGCGCAGTGCAAACGCCTGCTTTCATGCCGGTTGGAACCCAGGGGACGGTCAAAGGTCTTGAGATCGGCATGGTGCGGCAGACCGGTGCCGAGATGATCTTGGGGAACACATACCATCTTTCGCTGCGGCCGGGGGATGACATCGTTGCCGAGCTCGGTGGGCTTCACCGATTCATGGACTGGCAGGGCCCCATCCTGACCGACAGTGGCGGCTTTCAGATTTTCAGTCTTGCGCAGATGCGAAAGATCACCGAGAAAGAGGCCATCTTCCAGTCGCATATCGATGGCCGCAAAATCCATCTTTCGCCTGAACGAAGTATCGAGATTCAAGAGAATCTAGGCAGTGATATTGCCATGGTGCTCGACCACGTGGTCGAGTTGCCCAACGAAACGAAGGTGATTCGTGAAGCGATGGACCGCTCAATCCGTTGGGCGAAGCGATGCCAAGATGCTGCGTCGCGAAAAGATCAGGCTCAGTTTGCGATTGTTCAGGGAGGGCTCGATGAAAGTCTTCGCGTGGAATGCGCCGAGCGTCTGGCCGAGCTGAATTTCCCCGGCTATGCCATCGGCGGGTTGAGTGTCGGTGAACCGCCTCCAGAGATGTATCGAATTCTCGACGCGACCTGCCCTACCCTACCGGCGAATAAGCCACGGTACTTGATGGGCGTTGGCCGGCCTGAAGATCTGTTAGAGGGGATTCGTCGCGGTGTCGACCTGTTTGATTGCGTGATGCCCACACGTAACGGCCGCAACGCGTTGGCCTTCACCGATGAAGGGACCGTTCGTCTTCGCAATGCAAAGCACCAGCGAGATCCTACCCCCTTGGACTCGAAGAGCGTTCCTCAGGTTGCGGGACTCAGTCGGGCCTATTTTCGTCATTTATTTATGGCGAAGGAGATGTTGGGCCCCATCTTATTGTCGCTACACAATGTGGCTTATTATCAGCGGCTGATGCGTGAGGCTCGGCAAGCGATTGAAGAAGATCGATTCGAAGCCTATTACGAGCAAAAGATGGCAGGTTGGTCGTCTGGTGGGTAGGTCTTTCTCGAGTTATTCACGAAGTTTTTGAATCCATACTGCGGCATTCGGCTTCCAAGGGGTACGTCGTACTCTTTGCCTGCGCGCCAACCATGAAGGAACTCTTGATGCATCTATTGCCCGTTGCTGGCCGATCCCTGTTGGTCACCACGTTTTCTGTTGCTTTGGTCTTCTTGGCTTCTCAGGCTGGGATGGCGGATGACTGGCCCCAATGGATGGGACCGCAACGCGATGATGTGTACCGTGAGTCAGGCGTCATCAACGCTATTCCCGAGGATGGATTGAAGGTCAAGTGGCGCGTTCCGATTTCTGGTGGCTATGCCGGCCCAGCGGTCGCCAATGGCCGTGTTTTTGTGACCGATTATCTAGCGGCATCCAACGAAATCTCCAATAATCCCGGCGCACGGCAGGATCGCCAAGGAAAAGAACGCGTGCTCGCTTTCAGTGCCGAGTCCGGCGAAAAACTGTGGGAGTACGCCTACGATCGACCGTATTCCATTAGCTACGCTGTGGGGCCGCGATGCACTCCGAGCGTCGATGGCGACCTGCTCTATTGGATGGGTGCCGAAGGCGATTTGGTCTGTTTACAGGTCGAAACAGGCGAACTCGCGTGGCGTCGGAGTCTGGTAGATGACTTTGGTGCTGAGATCCCAATTTGGGGATGCTCTGGCCATCCCCTAGTGGATGGCGACCTGCTTTACGTCATGGTGGGGGGCGAAGGGCAAGGGGTTGTTGCTTTCGATAAACGCTCCGGCGAGGTGCAGTGGAAGGCGCTCGACACGAAGATGGGCTATGCACCGCCATCGATTATTGAAACTAGCGGTACTCGGCAGTTGATCATCTATCACCCGGAAGGGGTGTCGTCGCTCAATCCCAAGACCGGGCAGCAGTATTGGGAAATCGACATTGAGCCAGCTTTCGAGATGTCGATTGCTCGCCCTATGGTCGAAGGGAACCGGATGTACGCCAGCGGAATTGGGAACCAATCGGTCATGATCGAGCTGGAAGAAGATCAGCCCGGGGCAAAAGCACTTTGGTATGGCGAGCCGAAGACCTCGGTTTATAGCGGTACCGCGACCCCTTTGTTTGTGGATGGGGTGGTCTACGGCAGCGACTGTAGCGTCGGTAGTCTGATCGCAGTGGATGCCAGCAATGGGGATCGCTTATGGACAAACTTCCAGGCGACCAAGCCTGACGAAACTCGGTTCATCAAGCACGGCACTGCGTTTCTAACGCGGCTCGGGGAGAGTGACCGGTATCTTGTTTTCAGCGAAGTTGGCGATTTATTAGTTGCCAAAATGACTAAAAGCGGCTTCGAGTCACTGGGGCGCTTCCATGTTTTGGACCCGACCAGCGAAGCATTTGGCCGCCAGGTTGTCTGGACGCACCCTGCTTATGCCAATCAAACCGGCTTTTTCCGAAACGACAAAGAACTTGTCGCGGTCGATCTAGCACAAGAATAGGTCTAATGGGGTGGTTTGGGCAATTCCCGTCGTCAACAAGATGATCGCAGAGGGTAAATGGTGGTCTATCAGGCCACCTTTTGCCGTTTTTGGGCGGATTGGCCGCTATTGCCGGTATAGAACGAAACTCTTATCATGAGCGGTTTCGATGTGCTGTCACTTGGTTGACGGTACAGAAGCAAGTCCATTCTCTCGCTGATTCTGACCTTATTCAGGAGTGACAGCGACCCAACTAGGGTTGCCGTGACAACTGGGACAGCGGAATGCGATCAGTGAGCCAGGCAAGTGGTAGGAAGCGTCGGCGGAAATGTTTGATTTGACGGCAATGCCGGTTCACATCTTAGCGCAAGAAGGCGGTTTCGCGAATCCTCTCACCTGGCTTCCCATTGTGGCCATTCTGGTGTTGGGTTATTTCATGTTGATCCGGCCGGAGCAAAAAAAAGCTTCCGATGCCCAGAAAATGCTGGAAGGGATCAAAAAAAATGACCGCGTGGAAACGATCGGAGGGATCATCGCCACCGTGGTCAGTGTGAAGAAAGACCAGCAAGAGGTTGTGCTTCGCCTGGACGAAAAGTCGGGCACAGAGTTGCGGGTTCGTTTGCGAGCGATCGCCACTGTTCTCTCGAGAGAGGGAAAAGCGAGCGATAACGCCGAATCCTGATTTCCGCCTATTGCGGCTCGAATGGACGATTCAAGGACGAATTCCCCTTTCCATATTCCACCATACGACTTGCCAGGAAGCGCAGACGCTGCCAAGGCTTGGAGACACGTAATGCAGAAGAGTTGCACGATTTTTGCTGTCATGCTCGTGCTGTCGCTGACCGTCACATTGATGACCGGCGTCGATTTCGGGCTGGACGCCGGCGGAAGTTCGTGGCTGGGCTCAACCGCGATGGCACAAGAAGCGCCGTCGACGGAAGTTCCCGTCCCCACGACAGATGTCGCACCAGTTGAAGCACCGAGTTCTGGAGGTTCGCAAACATTCAATGTGTTGGGGATTATTCTCCTCACCATTGTGGTGCCGTACGTGTTGGGCTTTTGGCTGGCGACCGCGATTCGCATGCCGGAGCTGAGCCGCAAGCTGGGCATTACCTTTGCCAGCCTGGTTTGCAGTGTCACGGTTTGCTTTCTGCTCTGGCCGCCCAAGTTTGGTATCGACCTGCAAGGTGGTGTCATTCTGGTGTATGAAGTCGACGAGCAGGCCAGTTTGGATTTGCTTGCCTCGGATGTCAGTTCCGAGAACACCGGCATGAATCTGACGCCGGAACGGCAGCTCGAGCAAGGTACCGCTCAGTTGATCACTCAGCTGCAAAAACGTATCAATCCATCGGGTGTTTCCGAAGTGATCATTCGCCCCTACGGCGAAAATCAGGTGGAAGTGATCGTTCCGCAAGCCGAGTCGTCCGACCTCGATTCGATCAAGCGACTCATCACCAAAGCAGGTGTGCTCGACTTTATGATCGTGGCTAACAAGCAAGACCACGATTACCTGTTCACGCGTGCCGAAGACGAAGCTCAGATAGGCGTGACTTATGTCAGCGACCGTGAAGGCAACCGCATCGGACGCTGGGTTCGTGTCGACGACGAAGCCCGCGGGGCCGTTGGTGAACCGAACTTTGCCGATCCAAACTTGACGCCGTACCTCAACAGCCAACGTCACTTAGTGCGTGGCGGTGGCCCTGGCGTTCCGTTTGAAGTGCTGATGCGTGTCGAACGTCCGGAGGCTCGCCTGGGTGGTAAGCATCTGTCTTCGTCGAGGGTACAACGTGACGAATATGGTAAGCCAGCGGTTGGGTTTGAGTTTGGTGTCGATGGTGCTAATCGCATGGGACGCCTATCGCAGGAAAACCTGAGTGAGACCAACATCCCGCGTAAGCTTGGGATTGTGATGGATAACTATCTGATCTCGGCTCCGCGAATCAACGCAATGATCACCGATAGCGGTATCATCACCGGCGATTTCACGCAGCAAGAGGTGACCGACCTGGTACAGGTGCTTCGCAGCGGTAAGCTGCCGGTTGTGCTCCGTAAGGAACCGATCAGCGAACAGCAAATCAGTGCTACGCTGGGTGACGATACGATCCGTAAGGGGAAGGTCGCCATTTCGGTCTCGCTGATTGCCGTGCTAATTTTCATGGCCATCTATTACCGTGTTGCCGGTTTGGTCGCCTGTTTTGCCCTGGTTTTCAACCTGGTGTTGATCCTAGCTGTCATGATTGCCATTAAGGCTGACCTGACGCTTCCGGGGATTGCCGGTTTGGTGTTAACCGTGGGTATGGCGGTGGACGCCAACGTGCTGATTTTCGAGCGGATACGCGAAGAGATCAACGGCGGGGCCACGCTGCGAGTTGCTCTTTCCAACGGTTTCGGCAAAGCGATGTCGACTATCGTGGACGCGAATATTACGACATTGATTACCGCCGCCGTGTTGTATCGCATTGGTACCGATCAGGTGCGTGGTTTCGCCGTGACGTTGTTTGTCGGTATTTTGATGAGTATGTTCACCGCGATCTATGTTTCGCGTGGCATCTTCGACATTCTCGAAAAGAAACGTCTTCTCACGACGCTCAAGTTCCTGCCATCGGCCTCTAGCATCGGCTACGACTTCATCGGCAAGCAGAAGGTTGCCGGGATGATCTCGCTGGTCGTGATTCTGGTCGGCATGATCGGAGTGGGTGTTCGTGGCAAGGATATCTTCGATATCGACTTCAACGGTGGTTCTTCGGTACAGGTCTTCCTGGAAGAACCGATGCCCATCTCTGAAATTCGGAGCAAGTTGACCGACGTACTGCCAGACCTCTCGGTCAGTGCTGTGACAATGGAAGGCTACGAGGATCGTATCTATAAGGTCGATACCTCGATGTCGGAATATGGTCAGCTTGGCAAGGTCGTCGTCACCGATCGCACCGGAGCTTCGGCCGAGGTCGACTTGGCAGGCGTTGAAACCCTGAGCGGGATCATCGACCGTCTTGCCACCGCTGAAGTAGGCGTGGCCATCTTGCCGAACACGGACGGGGACGGAATTGAATTCCAAGACGAGACAGGTGCTGATTCGGGTGCGATGTCTGTTAAAAATGTCGACGACGACACGCAGACGGCAGATCACCTGCGAATGAACTTCAGCACCGATGCTTTACGGTACAACACTGGTGCGATTCCGGCCGGTGTTGAAGTGGTTCAGGATCGGATCTCGCGAGTATTTACCGGCCCCAATGGCGAGAGCCAGCTGGTGATGCATAACATGGACTTCGTGCCGCCAACTGCCGCCCCAGGTAGTCAGGCTGCACCGCCAGCGAAGATCGAAGCTCCCGAAACCTCGCCGACAACGACGGAGCCTGTCCAGTCAGCTCCGGAACCGGAAGCGACTTCGGAGAAAGAAGAAGTTCCGGCAGAAACGACGGAAGAAAAGCCTGAGGCTCCCGAAGGTGACATGCAGTCGTTCATCGCGCCTGTTTCTTCGCACCTGATGGCCATGCTGCCGTGGCACGTTACCCTCGACGTCCTGCTGCAAGATAACGGCGAGGGAGAATCGCCTGCTCCAGAGCAACCGGCTGATGAGGCCCCTGCCGAAGAAAAGCCAGCGGAGGAAAAAACCGCGGAAGAACCGGCAGCGGAAGAGAAGCCGATGGAAGACGCTCCGACCGAGGAGAAGCCAGCTGCAGAACCAGCCGCTCCGATGGAAGAAGCTCCGGCTGCTGAGGCACCGATGGCCGAGTCTCCTATGACAGATGATTCTGCTCCGGCGAACCCGATGGCTGAATCACCAACCGAAGAAGCTCCTGGAACAGGTCCAGCGGTTGATCCTACGAATCCGCTGGCCTCTGGTGCTGAAGCTCCTCGCTTTAACACCGAGACCGAAATGTCGTTTGACGAAGGTATCAGTGCCGAAACGGTACGGACTTTAGTCAATGATGCGGCCGATCACTTACGCGTAGCTCGCCCAGATATTGCTCTCTTGGATAGCGAAGGGAAAGCGTTGCCGGTCGATAGTCGCGTCAGTCAAACGACGTGGATGGTCAAGCTTTCCACTACGCCTGATCAGTCCGCAGAGATTCTGGAGCAGGTTAGTAAGAAGCTCGAATCGACGCCTGTCTGGCCTTCGTCCAGCAAGATCGGTAGCAAGGTCGCCGGCGACATGCAAACAATGGCGATCCTGGCCATCGGTTTTTGTTTGATTGGGATCGTGGGCTACATTTGGTTCCGCTTTCAAAGTGTGGCCTTTGGTGTTGCCGCTGTGGTTGCGTTGGTGCACGACGTTTTAGTCACGCTCGGCTTTATTGCTCTGAGCGTCTGGTTGGCTCCTTTCTTAGGGTTCCTGCAGGTCACGGAATTTAAGATTAGCCTGCCGGTCGTTGCTGCCTTTTTGACGATCATTGGTTATTCGCTGAACGATACGATTGTGATCTTCGATCGTATTCGCGAAGTTCGCGGCAAGAGCCCCGACCTGACTAGCGAGATGGTCAACATCAGTATTAATCAAACGCTAGGACGTACGTTGCTAACCTCGCTCACAACGTTGATCGTGGTGCTCATCCTGTTCTTCATTGGTGGCGAAGGGATTCATAGCTTCTCGTTCTCGTTGGTGATTGGCGTGATTGCTGGTACTTACAGCACCGTCTTTATCGCGTGCCCGGTTCTGATTTGGTTGATGAACCGCGATAAGAACACCAAGAAAGCGGAAGCTTAGAGGGGGTATGCCCTCAGCTTCGCTAATCGGCAAACTCTACGAAGTCGGCATCAAGTGATGTCGACTTCTTTTTTTGCGCTCATACCTAACGTTCTCGCCCGAACTGGTCAGCGCAAGCATTGCGTATCGGTAATTAGAAGCAGTGTTCCTCTTCCCTTGGCATAGGTGCCGCTGCTGGCTGGGCCTTTGATATGGGGTTTCCATGAATGAGGCCAAAGCGGTCTTCGTCGGTTTTTCGGCGAACTTCGGATCGGGTCCTGAAGCAAGCCGCTGAGCTTTGTTTTCAACAAGGCGAGCTCGGCAGTGGCACCTTGAGCCAACTGGTTTTTTCACTACGTTTTTCGCAGCCGGAAAAGTCTTCCAGCGCAAAGTTTGCCTGACAGGTGCGTCGAGTATGTTCGCACCACCTCGGCGAGAAAAACGTGTTTGGGCACGACAGAAAATGAAGAGAGCGACGCTAGCATGCGTCGATGAAACGAAGCATCAGGATGGTCTTCGGATAGTAATGCAATGGATGGCGTACACGTGACTCCCCAAGATGACGGTACGCGAAATGAATGGCGATTCCAAGTTTCTTACCTTGGCTGCACTCGGAGTGATTGGCCTTGGTTCCGCTATGCCCTATTGGTCGGCATGGTCTGCTCCTAATCAGGCTCCGCCTGAGATTTCCACCGCCCAGCCGGCGGCACCACAACCAGCGGACGAGCCTCGGCTTACCGCGCAGCAGTATTGGGATCAACAAGTATCCCGTCCCGACGTCGTGACGCTAACGCCTCGCGGTGGGCAAAGTATGGGTCTCGATAACCCTGCCCAGATTCCTTCCCTTTCGATGGACATGCAGCAAGCGACTCCGGTCGCGGCCCAGCCAATTTTGGCGAACGTGCCCATTAATCAAGTAGGTAGTGTCTCGCTGGCTTCCCGTGTGGAAGACATGGGCGCACCCAAGACGGCCTCACGTGCGGTGGTTCCCATCGAGATCCCTGGCTCAGCAAGACCGCTGCCGCCTACGATGACCTCGCCGGTGATTACGACACGTCAGGTCATGAAGCCCGAACTGCCAGAGACGCAAGTCCAACAGCAGTTCACTCCCCTGCCCCGTATCGCGCCACCCAATCACGGCGCGAGTAACAGCGGGTCGAAGATAACGCGGGAGCACCGCGTAAGAGATGGTGATAGTCTGGAGTCGATCGCCGAGAAATACCTCGGCGATCCGCTCCTCGCGGACGCGGTCTTCCGAGCCAACCGGTCTCAGCTCGATACTCCTGAGTTGCTGCCGATCGGAATTACGCTGATGATTCCCAGTTCTTCCGTTGAACAGTCAGCCCCGGAAGTAGATGGGCAACTCAGGCCGATGACCCGTTTGCGTCCGGTTTCCACCGGTGCCGGTTCACGCGGTGGAGAACTGCCTTGGACGACGTTGTCGCCGCCTGGAACCTAAGTCGGTTCCTAGCGGCTGGGGCCTACTAAGAATGCGGTGTCCTATTGAAGCGGTGTCGTGCGATCGGTCCAAGGATCACTGGCTTGAAGTTCCGCCATATGGACTTTGGTGAAGAAGAGAATGTCTTTCAAGCAGTTCGAGCGAGGATCGGCCAGCAGGTCGGTCCCTTCTAAGGAATTGGGCTTAGCCGCGAAGAAGATGGTCCGATCTTTGGCGTCACTCAGGTTCTTCTGGCGAATCTTATCGATCGTGCTGAAGATACGCTTGGCATCGCTGAAACTGTTGCGGTCTCCTTCTCCGGCGATGACCATAATCGACAACTCGTTTTTGAGGATGGGTGTTTGAAGGGCTCGATTAGCATTGAATCCCTTAAACGTCTTCGGAGGAGAAACCAGGATCAGACCCTTCACGTCCTGTCCTTGCTTGATCGAAGGTAAAATGGGCCAGCTCCAATCTTGGGCGGCAAAATTCAAGGCCGCAGTGGCACTGAAGTCGCAACCAATAATCGTGAGCATCTCGATATTGAGGTTTCCCTTGTTGTTCTCTTGCATCAAGAAGCTTTTCACGGCTTCCAAGTCTTGAGTAACAAACGCATCGAAATCACTGGAACGAATGCGATCCAGGTTGATCTCGACTATTTGGCCGCCTGGCCCTTGGATCGACTTGCTGGCACCATGACCGCGAAGGTCAACGGTAATCACTGCCAGGCCTTCCTTCTGCATGGCCAACGCTAGGCCTGTCAGGTCTTTTTGGCTGTGCTCCCAGCCTGGCAGCATGATGACGGGGATTGCCTTCTTACCAAGACTGCTTCCAAAGTACGTCCCATGAATGATCACGCCATCTTTGGTGGTTACGGATACGGTTTCCGGAGGCGGAATATCTCTTCGCGCACCAGGTTTCGCAGGTGGCTGAGCTTGGATGATCGAGAGATCAAGGATCGATAACGCGCACAAGGCAACGAACAGCGAGAAAATTTGCAAACGCATCTTGGCCGGATGGGTTGAAAGGTCGGATTCGGATAAGGACGTCTCAGCGACGCAACGTAAGACCGTATTTGACTTTATTAAATGTTAGACGCCATTCCCCGGCCGGTCAAATTTTCCGACAACTTGCTTTAGACGGCTAGTTGGTAATAAATGATTCGTCCAGCATCAAGTCTTCTCGGACGTTGTACTTGTAGAAGTTTCGAGCGATTCGATGCGAGAGCAAGCGTAGAAACGAATTGCGGAATTCTCGCTCACTCTGAGAACTCGTGCCCACCCCATTTACCGGGAATTCGATCGCGCTTGGCGTGTCTTGGAAGACGAGCTTGCCGTCATGATTGATATCGTAGACAGAGACCACATATTCGGCTGAACCCTTGTAAACGCCCGGGTTCGGTTGAATCTCGAAGCGTGCCAAGTCGATCGCGACGACCATGTCCGCTTTCAAAGCTTTGCCAGCCTCGCGGTAATCCATGTTGTCCCACCCACTACGATCTTTCCAGTCATCAATCTTTTGTTGGGGAATGATCTTTACCTCGTCGCCGTTTGCAAGAATCAGTGCTTCGATTCGTTCGGCCAGTTGGCGAGATGTCGAATTCTCGGAGTAGAACGAAGGGCCCGCCACGCAGAGAACGGCGACATTCTTCTCGGATAGTCCTTTGAATTTAGCCGAGGCGTAGTCACCTTTTTGCAATAATATAGCCAAAAGGCCAACACATCCGCTGTTGCTGACAAGCAGCAGGCAGATCAAGCTGAGCGGCAATACACCGGAAAACATTTGGGGCGAAAGTCGATACCGTCCGTGGCTCATGACTTGGTCCATCCGTGGTGATCTATCAATTGACTTGCATCATGCAAGTCGGGCATTTTTCAAAAATTGATTCTTACTAACCAGTCTCCCAGTGTGACGGCCACGACCAGAACTGTGATCGTGATAAGGACTGCGTCACTAGGAGCCGCGACGGTGAGCCTGCCCAGTAAAGCCGAGCTCAACATCCACGGAGCGAGGAACAGTGCAATGAGTCCTAACAGGCAGCCAGCGGTGTTCGCGTTGAGCGAGCCCCAAACATTGCCCTTCATCAGGTGCGACCAGCTAGTGGTCATCCCACACGAGGGACAGCGGGTACCGGTCAACTGCACCAGCGTACATGGGGGAAGCCCCAACTGCTGATGCGTTCCCAGTCCCTTAGTGCTAGGCGTAAGCCAGGCAGCGGTTACCAGTAAAATGGCTAAAATACCGCCCCCAATTCCCATGAGGATTCGCTGATACCAACGAAGTGGTGAAAGGGAGGCCGCTTCAGCCATGACGCAATTGCTCTTCCATCGGGCGCGAACGATACCGAAAACCGGCGAACCGAACAAGTCAAGATTCGTACTCTCGATGCTATCACGGTTTTGGGTTGCTAGAAAGGCGAAGGATTCCCTACCCAAGTAGCTCCAGTGGCCACTTGCCCAGTGAGGATAGGCAGCACCGAAATCTCGACCGAATGACCAATGCCTCAGGCAAGCTCAGATTAGGCTGGCAATCACTTCTCGCTCTGCAGATAAGCAAACAGATCGCGAACCTGGGTAGCGGTCAGGTCATCCAGCAGACGGTCCGGCATTAACGATTTGGCGATTGCCAGCGGACCGGCTTCGATTTCGTCTCGTGGGATGATCAGTGCTGCGTTGTCCGCGTTTTGCAGGGTGATCGTCTTGTCGTCCTGGTTTTTCAAAAAACCTGACAGAACACGTCCGTCGATCGTCAGAACGCGGTAGTTGGTGTACTCTTCTCGGATGGCTGCACTCGGGTCGACGATCGATAGAAGCATGAAGTCGAGGTTGGTCCGTTCATAGCCTGTTAAATCGGGGCCGATGTCTGCTCCTTCGCCATGCAATTTGTGACAAGTACCGCACCGTTTGGTGAACAGTTGCTTTCCCTCCGCAGCAGTTCCCCGGGCTGTCTTTAGTAAGGTGGCTGTCTGCTCAAGTTGCAGGGCCAACTCGACCGGGGTGGCACGGGTTGCTCCCCAAAGTTTGGCAATTCGACCATTCAGCTTTTCGTCGCCGTGGAGTTTCAGGTTTTCTAGCAAATCGACCGACACCGCTATTCTAGAAACTCGCTTGGCTTCGATCGCATCGAGTAGCTGGTGGGCGGCCGCTGGTCGGGCAGTGACGTTGTCGATGATCGCCGACTGGATCGACGCAGGCTCATCTGGATAACGCAAAAGCAATTGATGAGCGATGTTCGCATCGTCGAAGGATCCTAAAGAACTAATCGCGGCCAGACGTATCGCCTGCGGTGCCGTTGAGATCGCGAGCTTCAGCAGTTCGTTCCGTGCGTCTTGCGACCCGACCTGTCCGAGTAGCTGAATGAATTTAACGCGATCTTTCTGCGGTGTTTTTGCATTGGTGGTTTTCTCAATTGCCGTTTGTTCTGCCTGGCCCTGCCCTGCCCGGACTAATAGCGCTAATTGGGCCGATGAATTTCCAGAAGCGGAAGAAACAATCGCTTCGCGTAGTTCCGCCGGCAAGCGATCGATCTTTCGACCGGAAAAAGCTTCGTCGACTGATTCCAGCATTTTTGTGCGGAGCGTTACATCCTCGGTGGCTTGAATCAGTTGGGCCAGCTTAAGCAAGCTTCCGGTATCGGCCACTGCAGCCAAACGCTGAGCCAACCGCGGTAAGACAACGGCACTGCCAATTTGGGTAGAGGATAACGAACTGGCAAGATCGGTTATTGCCAGGGAAGAGTCGTCAGCGTGCGCTTCGATCGCCCACCAGGTCAGAAGCGGAATGTGGGGATCGGAAGCCAGCTCGTCGCGCGATGCTAGACGCTGAGCGACTTCCAGGCCAACAGGCCCGGGAACCCGTTTCGCGGTCGAAGCGAGTTGACTGCATACTTCGACATGCGGTTCCTGCGACGCTAGAGAAATCAGCGTGTCAGACAGCGTGTGAGCCTGATCTTCCGAGAGAAGCCGTATGCCCCAGATTCGCACATGCGGGTCCTCATGGGTGAGCGCGGACTTTGCGACTTCAGTGTCGTAACCGGTTAACGCATCAATCGCCCACAGCGTCTCTAAGGCGAGTTGCCCTTGCGTTGCCGGCAGCGTTTTGGCCAGTTGGTCGGCTGCAGTGGGATCTCCGTCTTCTCGCAGTACACGCTGCGCCAGTTGTCGTGTTAGCTTGTTGGGGCTGGCAAGTTTTTCGATCAACTCCTCAGTAGGCAACTCGCGTAGGTTGACCAGCTTTTGCGAGGCGTATTGGTTGGGTTGAAGTCGCCAGATTCTTCCCCGTGCCCGATCCCACGTATCGCGAGGATCGACATGCGTGAGACGTGTGTCGCACCAATCGGCCACATAGACGCAACCATCGGGGCCGACTTTGATATCAACGGGCCGAAACCAAATATCGTCGGTTGCCATCGCATGAAATTGATCTTCGCTCTGCCAGGTCGAACCGTCAGGCGACACCTGCGAGACGGCAACGTAATTGTGAAGAGGAACCGGGGCGATAAGATGATCGTGGTATCGCGGCGGTAGTGTGTCACTTTCATACTTGACCAACGTGTGGCTGAATCGTTCGGCTGGGGCGTGCTTCATGGCCGGGAAAAAACCGTACGCATGCGGATTCGTAAGCGGACCATGCTTCCCCCAGCTCTTTTGGTAGTAGCCTCCTTGGACATAGTGAAAGCCACGCGTGTTGCCACCATTGTGTCCGGAATAAAGCCTCCCCTTGGCGTCGAACTCGATGGCGAACGTGTTGCCGCCCCCCTCGGCGAAGATCTCGAACTGATGGCTCTCCGGGTGATAACGCCAAATGCCCTGCCCTTTGAAGTGAACGCTCTCGTGTGAAGGATTTTTGAGGACGCTGACCGTCGCCCAACATGTGCTTCCTTGAGCGCCGTACAGCCAGCCGTCAGGCCCCCAAGTCAAACTGTTCGCAACGGCGTGCGTATCTTCCAGGCCGAAGCCGGACAGGTGGACCTCGGGATCGGCGTCCGGAACATCGTCCTGGTTTTCATCGGGATAAAACAGCAAATACGGAGGGTTCATCACCCAAACGCCACCGCGACCTGGGAGGGCGCTGGTAACAATGTTCAAGCCATCGACGAAAGTCTTGTGCTTGTCGTATGTGCCGTCGCCGTTGGTGTCTTCATGGATGGTGATTTTGTCCGCACCACGATCGTGATTCGGTGGAGCCGGCGGAACCTTATCGAAAACGGCACGCAGATGCTCGTCGTACTTCACGATCTTCAGCCCTGCGGGAAAGGGATATTGCAGGTACTGCACGACCCACATGCGTCCTTTCTCGTCGAAATTAATACACACCGGTTGGCGAACTTCCGGCTCGGCCAATGCAGCTTTAATCGTGATATCGTCCGGCGTTGCAAATGCCTGTTCCGCTTGCTCAGCGGCCAGGGCCGGGACCGAGAAGTCAGCCGTCTGCCCACGTCCTTCAAAGTTGCGGATGTGCTCGCGAACGGCCTCATTGTTGGCTGCATCGAGCGACTTCGCTTTGGAGTTTCCCTCTTCAGCCGGTACCAGGGTGCACCACAGAAGCAAGACAGCAAGCGATAGAGCTGGTCGAATGAAGTTCATACGGTAGGCGGGGAAAGGAAGGAATAAAAAAGGTGGCAGTTGTCGTTAGTTCTAGCTCAGTGAATGGAGTAAATCCAGCGAATTCTAGTAGATATTTCGCGACATCACTAAGGCCTGGCTTGCGACTGAACGATCGGTTGATTGGACCGGGGACGAACCGAAAGGATTGTAGTTGCAATCGGTACTATTAGGCTGGCTATAATTGACCTCAATCCCTGATTGAATACCCCCGAGGAGCCCCGATGAAAACTTTGCTTTGCCTATTGATAGCGTTTACTCCTGCTCTCCTGCTGGCTGCTGAGCCCAGCCTGGCGGCGTTCGAGAAAATCAACGCCAAGGTCCAAGTGCGTGACGGAGCCGTTTATTCGTTGTCGGCCAATTGCGATGGCTACACCGACGACGATTATCAGCTCATTAGTCAGTTGAAGACGTTAAAATCCCTTTCCATCAGTGGGAAGGATTTCAGAGACGAGCAGTTGAAGATGCTCGCAGGGCTGAAGAATCTAGAGTCGATCATGATCAACGGCACGGTACTGACCGACGACGGTTACCAGCACTTTACTGCGTTTGCTAAGTTGAAGCGGCTTTCCATCTTTCACCCCTCCCGTAAGCTGGACACGTTCAACGGATCTGGACTATCGCATTTAAAAGCAATGCCGGGGCTGGAGTCGCTCACTTTTGCTGGAGCCACCGCAGGCGACCAGGCACTGCAAGCGGTGGGGCAACTAACACAGCTACGTAGCTTTCGCGAGTGGCACAACACCGAAACGAGTGACGGCCTAAAGCACTTGGCTAAGCTGAAGAACCTTAAGTCGATTCGCTTAGGGCAGCGACTACCGAGTTGGGGAAAAGATACGCCAGCCAGTTTCGATAACGATTCGATCGCGATACTAGCGAAGATGCCGTCACTTGAATCAATTGAGTTGACCGAAGCTCGTTTAAATTACGATGCGGTTGTTCAGCTGAAGCAGTTGCCGAACTTGAAGACGCTGAAGATAAGCCAAGTTGCGATTTCACCAGAGGATATCGATAAGCTGAAAGAAGCGATGCCCAACGTAGAAATCAAATGGGAACCGCTCACCGAAGAGCAAGCGGCCATGCTGACCAAGAAGTTGAGATTGTAGACGAGCAGCCGGCCTGTTACCGCTGGACCTTCAGTTCTTTGATTTCGTGTTCGCGAACTTGAAGACGTTCGATGGCGCTGGCCTTGCCGGTTTGTGGGTCAACATCGACGATAGCCCCGTTCAGTCGGACATCGTCCTTGGCGACATCGAATAGCGTAGGACGGAAAGAAACGGTCGTTTCCAAAACGCGATCGATGCGTCGACCGATGATGCTTTCGTGTGGCCCGGTCATGCCGACGTCGCACATGAACGCGGTGCCCCGAGGGTAAATCTGTTCATCCGCAGTCGCCACGTGCGTATGGGTGCCGAGGCAATAGCTGACGCGACCGTCGAGATGACGACCCATCAACTGTTTGTCGCTGGTCGCTTCCGCGTGGAAATCAACACAGCGGACTTTAATATCAGCTGGAAGCTGGGACAGAACCCGATCGATTGCCGTCCAAGGGCAGTCGACCGGTCGCATGAAAACCCGTCCCATGACGCTGATGACAGCCACACGCAATCCCTCTTTCGATTGGACGATGGCGTAGTCTTTGCCGGGCGCTGCGGCCGGGTAGTTAGCTGGCTTGACGATGTTGGGCTGTGACTCAAGGGTTTTGTTGAGTTCCTTGCGTCGGTAGATGTGATCCCCCATCGTAATGCAATCAACGTGGGCATCGATCAACTCGCGATGGGCTGCCGGAGTCAATCCCGAGCCGCCGCAAGCGTTTTCTGCATTGGCGACGACCAGCGAAAGGTTGTACTTCTCACGGAGGCCCGGAACGACGTCGCGAACGATGTCACGACCGACCTTTCCGACGATATCTCCGATGTGCAGAATCCTCAAGGGATACAACCTTTCCAGTTTCCGTTGCCGCTTCCTTGAAAGAGAAAGCAGTCAGGGTAAGGGTTCAGCAAATACCTACCGAGCGAATTCCGTGAACCTGGATTCGCGGACCATGGTGACCTTGATTTCACCGGGATACGTCAACTGCTCTTCAAACGCCTTGGCGATATCACGGCAAACTTTGGCAGCCATCTCGTCGTTGACTTCCTTGGACGAAGCGATCACGCGTAGTTCACGCCCCGCTTGGATAGCAAAGGCTTGTTCAACGCCGTGGAAGCCAGTCGCGATCGATTCCAACTCTTCCATGCGTTTAATGTACCGCTCAAGAGTTTCGCGGCGAGCACCCGGTCTTGAGGCACTACAGGCATCGGCCGTAGCAACTAGCATCGTGTATGGGTACTCGGTGATGATCTCGTCGTGATGGCCAAACGCGGCGTGCACAACTTCCGGCGATTCACCATGACGCTTCAGAAGATCGGCACCAATTTTCGGGTGCCCTCCTTCCAACTCGTGATCCGCTGCTTTGCCGATATCATGCAGAAGTCCTGCACGCCGAGCAATTTGGGGATCGAGCCCGATCATCTCGGCCAATAGTCCCGCAATGAAACCGACTTCAATACTGTGCCGCAGCACGTTCTGGCTGTAGCTGGTTCGGAAGTGAAGTCTTCCGAGCATCTCGATCAGTCGCGGGTGAAGCCCCATCACGTTGATTTCCGTGGTAGCTTCTTCCCCTTTTTTCCGAATCGTTGTTTCGATATCGGATTGGGTTTCCTTGACCACTTCTTCGATGCGCGAGGGGTGAATGCGTCCGTCGGCGATCAGCTTGTTAAGCGATTGACGGGCAATCTCGCGGCGAACCGGATCGAAACCACTGACGATCACCACGCCGGGCGTATCGTCGATAATTACGTCGACGCCTGTCTCTTTTTCAAAGCTGCGAATGTTGCGGCCTTCACGCCCGATGATGCGTCCCTTCATTTCATCGCTGGGGATGTCGACTGTGCTGGTGGTCGATTCTGCCGTGTGCGCCGCAGCGAAACGCTGCATTGCCGTCAGCAGCATATCCTGAACGATGGGGCGAACTTCTTCTTCCATCCGTCGCTGGTGCTTCAACACGATCGCGCCGGTTTCAGATTGAAGTTGCTGGTCAAGAATCTTCAGCAGTTCGCTTTTAGCTTCGTCGGCATTCAATCCGCTCATCCGATGCAGGCGTTCCTGTTGATCGCGGATGATGCTTTCGAGGTTGGTCGAACGTTTGTCGTTCTCCTCGATTTTTTCGGCGAGACGCCGTTGGGTCGTCTCGACCATGTTCTCTTGCTTGCGCAAGTGAGTTGCTTGTTGTTCGAGCGATTCTTCCCGCCGGTCGAGCGACTTTTCGCGTTCGCGTATTTCGTCTCGTTGCTTGGAAAGGTCTCTCTCGGCTTCTGTTCTTTGACGTAGAGCTTCCTCTTTGGCTTCGAGCAAAGCTTCTTTTTTGAGGTTTTCAGATTCCTGTTTGGCTTTATCCAGGATCTGTTGGGCCTCGGTCTCCACGTCCTTTTTTCGGAGCCGATCGATAAACTTGACAAGCAGAGCGGCTCCTACCGCCGCAATCGCCGCCGTCAATGCATAATATAACCCAGACACGTTCCACTACTCCTGTAGCTGGATGGAATAGCGATTAACGTGGCATGGCGTGAGCGGACAAAAGGTTGGTGCATCGTCAATGACGCACCAAACGCGACGTCGAGAAGGCCATCGAAGTGCCAGACTTGAAACTTGTTCCCCCGAACGATAATCCTCAGGCGCATTGTGCCCTAAAGGTTGTCGTCAGATCGTTTTCCGGAAGATATTCCGGAGACCGGGCCTGTTTGTTTCGAGGAGCCTTGTCGGGCTCGTGGACAGGCGTCTTGGGGAAGAAGATGGGCGTCAATTTCCAGCCAACCAATCAGTGGCAAATGAACCACTGCAGTTTCTCGTTGAGAATTTGCGTGCCGCTGGGCCGATTTCGCGCGAACGCGAGCCGGGCTCATTATCTCAACCTTCTGTGGACAAAGCGCCAGAAGGAGCCGTATCAGAAAAAGAAGGAGTATTTGCACGCTTATCTGCCCTCCGAAAAGCCAAATGGGGCTAGAGGATTTAACAATCCGGCACATCGACTGATGCTTTCCCTAATCGATAGTCCGGCAAACGTTTTTGCCAAATCTCGTTAAGCGCTTAGGTCAACACAATCGTTAGGCTGGGCGCACAATGGTAGTACGCCTAACCCGTTCACGTTATATTAACAGAGTTCCCCGTCGGAGGGAAGCATCCATTTTTGTCTTGCGGGAATCCTTCTTAATAATTCAAATTTTTGGCAGTTACTTTTGCCACAACCGCAAGATATGTCGTCATTTCCGCCTCGATTTCTCGAAAACTGGCCGCTGGCATCCTGGCATGGCCGTGTCACGCTGATCGCCGTTTCCGGCGGGGCTGATAGCATGGCCCTGCTACGTCTAATGGTCGAAGCGTCCGACCAGCAAAACCGAGAGAAGCTGTGGGTCGTGCACGTCAATCACGGGCTACGGGGTCAAGCCTCAGGCGACGACCTGCAATTTGTGGTCGAGTCGGCCGAACGCTTAGGCTTGAAATATCGAACCCGGTCCCTTTCCGCAGGCGTTCTCGCGCCTGGGCAAACCGACGACGGACTTGAGGCGGCAGCTCGTGCGGCTCGGTATGGGTTCTTTGAAGAAGTCGCCCTGGAGGTTGGGGCCCGGTATCTGGTTACGGCGCATCACCAGGACGATCAAGTCGAAACGGTACTGCATCGCATTTTGCGGGGAACAAGTGTTTCCGGACTTCAAGGTATAGCCAAGGCTCGCCAGTGGCTGCCTGGTGTAGGTTTGGTGCGCCCACTGCTGCCTTTCATGCGACACGAGATTGTTAATTACCTGCACGAGATCGATCAACCTTGGCGAGAAGATGCCACCAATGCTGGGCACGAATTTACCCGCAATAAGATTCGCAACGACTTGTTGCCTAAGCTGCGAGAAGCTTTCGGAGATCAGGTCGATCAATCACTCTCTCGGCTCTCAAGTCAGGCCACTGAGTGCCAGGCGGTGATCGATGATCTGGTCGACGATCTGCTTGATTCCTCGGTAGCCATCGCTGACTCCAAGACCGTTCAGATCGACCTTGGCAAGCTGAACAAGATTCGTCCGTACCTGGTGCGTGAGCTGCTCGTTAGGATTTGGCAAATACAAAAATGGCCCCGACAAGACATGACGCAACTACACTGGCAAAAGTTGAGTGACCTTGCTCTTGGGCACACCGATGCCGTAGCCGACGTCCTGCCAGGCACGATCCGTGCTGCCCGACAAGCGGGTATTTTGACGCTCAAACGTTAGCCCCTTATCGAGATTTCGTGCATGTTGATTCGAGTGATGTTGTTGTTGATCACCGCATTATTGTGGCCTGGACTTAGTCGTGGCGAGGAACTCCCTCCCCTGCCCTCGGATGCAAAACTGGCACTCGAGGAGGATTGGTCCAGCGGAAAAATCGACGAGAAGAAGTGGTACGTCTATCGCAAAAAGTGGGGCAACGGGAATCACGGCGTTGTCCCTGAGAACGTAACCATCGGGAAGGACGTGGTCGATGGCAAAGAGAAGAACGTTTTGATTTGTACTGCTCATGGCGACCAATACGATGGCGACGTAATTGGCTGGTGGGCAAACAAGACCCGAGTCGGCGGTGTCATTGTCAGCCAGAAACACTTCGCATCAGGACGATTCGAGATGGTCGTGAAGGTCGGCGATCAGGAAAAGCACCCTGGCGGACCGATTGATCCGAAACGTCCTCGAGGCTGTATTCCTGCTCTTTGGACTTATAGCTATCGCTGGGTCGAAGGAGATAAGGCCCGGCAAGGCGAGTTTCAAGCCGAAACACCGATGTATAACCCTCACATCCCAGCCTATGGACTGGCGGCGAACGAGTACTGGTCGGAGTTAGACTTCCCAGAGTTCGGTAAGGCAGGCAATTTCGAGAACGCGATGTATAACACGTTCCTGCAGAATCGTCACGACAATCGCTTCTTTGAGGTCCCCCAGGCTGTCGACGGCGAGTATCACACTTTCGTCACCCAGTGGCGAACCCACCTGCGAGCCATGCCGGAGATTCGCGATGATCAGGTGATGGAGTCAGAAGGCTTTTATTGGATACAGGACAAGTCGGTTCCGTTTGCCGAATATCTGGGCAATCCGTTGAAGAAGCTTGGCGAAAACAAGTATGCCCTTTACGAAGGTAAGATCGCCAAGCATTACATCGACGGCAAGAAGGTTGCCGAGAACGACAAATGGGTCCCGGCGATTGCGGCTCAGCTGAACATGGGCGTGTGGCTGCCAGACTGGGCTGGCCCGGCCGACTGGAAGACGGCCAGCATGAAGATCGCCAGCGTAAAAGTATGGCAGTACGGCGACGAGGGGGACGTGATCGGTGTGATGAAAGGTCGCAACCCGGATAGCTTTGCCAAAGATGGTACACCGTTCAAATAATACCTGGCCCTTCCAGTTAGTTGCACGAAAAAGGCGAGCCCCGATCGAGGCTCGCCTTTCGTATTGATAGCGATATTAGAAGCTAACCGAGTTACTCCACTGGCCCTTGAACGCCGCCGGTATACTGCTCGGTTTCTGATTCTTCGCCGTGCAGCACGACTTGCTTATAGCCACCTTGGGACCAGAAGTAGATCACCAGCAGCAAGTAGCAGAGCCCCATCATCGCAGGCACCAAAGCCGTCCACTTTAATGCCATTCGACCACCATAGATGTTGGCCGTCTCGATCGTTTCGACTTCGTGATCGTACTCTTTTTCGTTGGACGGCTTGTTGGCTTCCCACCAGGTATTCAGGGCGGTGGTTTCTTCGGAAACCTTGCCTTCTTCGGTTTCGATTTCAGTACGACGAGCTAGTTCAGCGCCTTCGTCCTTCAACACGCCAACCTTAGCACCGTCCAAAGCGTAAACCTCAGGGAAGAACAAAAACGACTTCTTGGTTTGCGAGCGGTATTCCTCGAACAGGGCGTCGTCCAATTGCTGCATCTTTTGCGTGGCAAAATAGTCCTGCTTGTAACCGATGCCAGGGCCACCTAGCAAACCGGCCGAAAGCATCCCGATACCGCCCATCACGCCCATCGTAATGGCACCACCGCGTGGGAAGCGTTCGCCCACCACACCGAGCATCGTTGGCCAGAAAAACGTCTTACCCAAGCCGTAAACGGTGGCCGCAGCGATAATCGCCCAGCCGGTATTGGCCGAGCCCAACCAGTAAAGGCCTGTGCATCCGAAGATCGAACAAACAAACAGCAGACCCAATGGATTGATCTGGTGAACGATCGGCCCGGCGAAGAATCGCAGGACGAACATGATCGCCGAGGTGTAGATGAACAGAAGGAAGGCTTTGCCGGAAATCACGTTTTCCATGATGTTCGTGATCCAGCTGTCCGTACCTAGTTCCACGTAACCCACCATCGCGTGAATCACAAACAGGAACAACAGCAGCGGCGAGAGGAACTGCAACAGCATTTCTTTGGTGGTCACACCAGCGGCAGCGGCTTCCGATGGCGGGAAGGCTTCCTTCAACACCATGAAACCGTAGATCAACGTCGGAACCATGTACAGCGCCAGCGGGATTTCCCAGTACAGGTGGTTCACGGCAGCGTTTTCGCCACAAAACATATAGCCAATGACGCCGCCGATGATCAAACCGGCCGGCCAGCCGGCATGCAGGATATTGAGATAGTGCGTCTTCTCTTTCGGGAAGAGTGTCGCGACCAGCGGGTTAATCACCGCCTCGCAAACACCATTGGCCAGGGCGAAGATGAAGACACCGATATACAGACACCAATAGGTAGCGTCCTTACCGGCAAGCCCGTAAACGGGCGTCGCAGCCAGGGTGACGATCACAGACAAAACGTGCAGCGCGAACGCGAGCACCAGCAGCTTCTTGTAACCCAAAAGGTTATCGGCCAAAAAGCTAAAGAAGATAATCGTTACACCGAAACCAACCAGACCGCCACCGGTGATCGTGCCTAGTTCCACCTTGGTGAAACCGTAGCGTATGGCCCAGTCATTAAGAATCCCAGCACGAACACCAAAACCAACCCCAGCAGCAATCAGCGTCATAAAGCTGGCAATGAGAAGTGCCATCCGATGATAGGTCGGGCTGGCAGCGGAAGAATCATTGGACATGGGAAGAAAATCTCCTACACAAATCTGTGCATAATGGGGGGCAGTATTGACGACCGCTCTTGGTATGGGCAGTGCTAGGTCAAGTGTGGCCAGTTCATGGGGTGAAGCTGGATAAGACGAGAAAAACCAAAAAATGTGCCTCACTTAAAGCGTGGCAGTCCGAGTATACCGACTCATTCAGGGAAGTAAACTATTGTACTGGGGTGATTTCGGGCAAGATTTCCCCCAAGACGCTAATATTGCACAAACGCGCGCATGCTACCTAGCTTTCCAAATTTCTCCTTCGCCAATTCGTCGAAAACACGATCGTCCCTATGCTCTTGGTCACCTAAATGTCTAGTAACCAACAAGTTGCAGAGCCTCAAAAGCGAGAATTGGGCTGGCTATTGCTAGCGATCCTCGTTTTAGGGGCCCTGATTCGGCTGGGGGCCGCCGTTTGGTGGGAATCACGAATACCTGAGGGAGAGCGTTTTTTCTTTGGGGATAGTCTCAGCTACGAAGTCTTGGCCCAGCATCTAGCCCAGGGAGAAGATTTCGTCTACGGCGATGCCCGGATAGCGCGAACGCCTGGCTATCCGCTGCTTTTGGTCCCGGTGTATTGGATCGCCGACGAGCCGCCAACGCTGGCTCTGCGATTGATCGGCGTGGTTTGTGGGACGCTTTCGATTGGCTTAGCGGCCTGGATTGCTCGGATGTTATTCGACCCGGTCGCCGGTGTGTTCGCTGCATTGCTCGTCGCGTTTTATCCCGGCGCCATCGCGATGAGCGTCTTTATACTGAGTGAGGCTCCGTTTGTTCCACTGATGCTTTTAAATCTCGGCTGGCTCATTGTGGCGCTAAGGGCAGATCATTCGTCGCGTCGCACAAAATTCGCAGCCCTTTCTGGGCTGGCATTTGGGTTGGCCATTTTGATGCGGCCTAGCTGGTTGATGTTTCCTTTGTTCGCGACACCGATCGGGCTGCTTTTCTACGAACATCGTAAGCAACAGTTGCTCGCCTACGCCACCGCAGCTGTCGTCGCGGCCGTGGTTCTGATGCCATGGTGGGTTCGCAATTACGTGGTGGTTGGCAAGTTCGTCCCGACGACCCTTCAAGTGGGAGCAAGTCTTTACGACGGCATCAGTCCGATAGCCACCGGAGCCAGTGATATGCGATACGTCGCCAATTTCAAACGCGATCAGGCCGCCGAGGAAGCAGGTCAGGATGCCCCACTTTCAGGAACCTTTGAATCGCGTCTCGATGGCCGAATGAAACAGGCTTCCGTGGACTGGGCAAAACAAAACCCCGCCCAAGTGATCAAACTGGCTGGCGTCAAGTTTTGGCGTTATTGGACCCCGCTGGGGAACGATCAAGAGGTTATCGGCAAGATGGAGGTCTTGATGGCTTTGGGGTACTTGCCGATTGTCTTGACTGGTTTACTGGCCACGGTGCTCTATGCACGACGCATGTGGATTTACTTTCTGTTGGGCTTGCCTATCTTCTACTTTTGCTGCTTGCACATGGTATTTGTCAGTTCGATTCGGTATCGACAACCGCCAATGCTAGCCCTGGCGATCCTCAGTGCGGGCCTTCTGGCCGGCTGGTGGCGAAATTGCCAGTTGCGGAAGGCAGCGAAGTCTCCCGTCGAAAACTGAAAATGGGACATAGAAATCGGCCGCAAGCACCTAAACCGACGTTTACCGAAAGGCATGATTCTGCCAAGATTTAGCGACATATGTCCGCTTGGAAAGGATTCCATCCCGGGTGAGTCGCTTTTTTTCTGCTTCATGTCGCTTCGTTAAATGGACCACGTTAGCCGTGGCCGTATTGGCATGCGCGCTAGGATTGTATCTCTATCACAATCTGAATAACGAAATTCGTTCGCACGTCGAAAAGAAATTCGCCAGCCACTACAGCAATCTGTTGGTCTCGGTTCGCTCGGCCCGATTCATCGAAGGCAAAGGAATCGAAATCCGCGGCCTGACGCTCGCCCAGCGATCGAGCTTCTACCAATCGCAAGAGTTGGTGTCGGTCGACGAGATCATGGTCTACTGTACGACCGACCCTCGCAGATTGGCTTCGGGTGATTTCCAGGTTGAAAAGATCGTCGCGCGGCGGCCCAAGCTAACGGCAACCGTCGATACCGATGGAAGCACCAACTTGAAGCATCTCTTTCCGATGCCTAAATGGGGAGATGACAATCCGGCGGTTGAAGTGTTCGATGCGTCGCTCTTGCTGGCCGATCGTCGCGGTGGAAACGTGCAGCGAATTCTGGACAACGTTGATTTTCAAATCAAAACCGAGACGGCCCCCGGCATGGGCAACTTTGCCGGTCAAGCACGTACCCAGAAAAGAATCAAGGCGACCCTCAATTCCCAGAACTGGGAGTCGGCCACGCTTACCGGGCTGATCGATGAATCGGCTCAAACATTCGCCGCCCAAGGTAACATCGGGAATCTTCGGATTGATGATCACCTGTGGGGACTGTGCCCCGAAGAGTGGAAAAAGCACATCAAGGACCTGGTACATCTCGAAGCGATGGCCGATACGGCGTTTCAGGTCTCTGGAAATTCAAGCGGTCTGACGAACTACCTAGCAACTATAGACGTGCGTGACGGAACTTGGAGCGATCCTCGAATCCCAGGCACAGTCGAGCGAATCCAAGGCCGCGTCATTGCTTCCCCTCCTGGCATTCGTATCGAGAAGCTCATCGCTTATTACGAGAACGGCTCGGTAAGCGCATCGCTTTCAAGAACCGGCTGGCAGGCCAACAGCCCCGTGCATGTTTCCGCGACGCTTAAGAACATTACGCTGCATCAAGGTCTGGCAAGCATGTTGCCAAGCGGTATGCAGAAAAGCTGGAAACGTTATCAACCTTCAGGCACACTTGATGCTTCGGTGAAACTTGACTTCGACGGGCAAAAATGGCTTCCTGAAATTCACGCCAACTGCCGAGGAACGAATTTCGTCTTCGAGGAATTCCCTTACCCCGTGACCGATGCCCGGGGAAAGATCGATTTCAAAGATCGCCTGCTCGATATCGACCTGCTCGCCCATGCCGGCAAATCTCGGATTGCGATCGTGGGGAGCGTTATGGATCCCGGCCCCAATAGCAGCGGACCCATTCGTGTCCGCTCGCTTGATCCGGTGCACTGGGATTCGACGTTCGAGCATGCGTTGTATGCTGCCCAGGAAGATGTCTGCAATGTGGCTCGCGAGTTTCACCTGCAAGGCGCGGCTAACGTTGACTTCACGATTGTCACTCACAGCAAGCCGGAAATGAAGCCGGACAAGTCTCTGCGGATGGAGATCATCGACGCTTCGGTCAAGTACGAGAAGTTCCCCTATCCTATTTCCAAAATCAACGGCCAGATCGTCTGGAAAGATGGGGTCGTCACCATCGAGCATCTCCAAGGCTACAACGACAGCGGGCACATCACCTGTCGCGGCACCTGGCAAGAGGTTCCCGGAGATAAACGCGGCAACCTGAATCTAAAGTTTGCCTGTAAAGATGTACCCTTGGATGACGAACTGAAGACCGCCATCCCGGAATCGGCCCAGCAAGGGTGGGATCAGCTGCGTCCTCGTGGTTCGATCGATCACATGGACATCAGTTTGCATTGGCCCAACTCACAAGGTGATTTGGACCTGTGGATGAATGCTCAGAAGTGGGAGCGTAGTCGGAATCTTTCCGGAAGAGCGGTCTCAGTCGAGCCGGTTGGCTTTCCCTACGTGCTCGACGAAGTCGTCGGCAGTGTCGAGTTTCGAAACGGACAAATTACACTCAATCAGATGACCGCGCGTCATGGTGACGTTCGCGTGTCGACCAATGGAAGCTGCTTCTTTCCTGAGGACCAACGTTGGCAGGTCCGCTTTGAAGACCTGCGGATTGAGAACATTGCGGTCGATCGAGACCTTCTCTTGGCTGTGCCTGAGAAGCTGGAAAAATCGCTTCAGCAGCTTCAGGTTGGTCCGCTATTTCATGCCGATGGCGTGGTCGTGCTTTCCAATCCCAACCCAGGCCGTCCGGTTCAAATGAACTGGGATATGACCGTTCACATGGCCGGCGGTCAGATCCGTCGCGGAGCCGTTATCAGCAATATTTACGGAGCAATCCGCTTCGAAGGGCAATCAGATGAGTCAGGTGCCCGATCGTTTGGTGAATTCCAGTTAGACAGCGTCACGTCCCGTGGCATTCCCTTATCGAACGTGCGCGGACCGTTTTGGATTGATGAATCTCAATTTCTAACCGGGCGTCATGTCCCTCACACCGATGGCCAGCCTCCACGGCATGTTACGGCGAATGCGTTTGGAGGTGTGATTTTGATCGATAGCCGCATGCAATTGGCAGGCACGCAACCGTTTCAAACCGACGTTACGCTGGCCAATGGAACGGTCGGTCAGATGTTGATCGACCTGGGGCAGCAGAACCGCGGTCAGACGTCAGGGCGTCTGTTCGGCAATATTAGTATGACTGGGACGCTGGAAGGAACGCACACCTACGATGGTACCGGGTCGCTGCAACTTCGGGATGCGAACATGTATCAATTGCCGCTCGCGGTCGCGATGCTGAATGTGCTCAATGCGCGATTTCCTGACACCAACGCCTTCAATTCCGCAGACATCAAGTACCGCGTAGCCGGCAACTATGTTTATCTGGATGATATGCGTCTCTCGGGCGAAGCACTGGCTCTTAAGGGCAACGGCGAAGTCAATCTCGATGGACAGATCAGCATGCGGTTCTATACCGAGTTCGGCAATCAAACGTTTGACGTGCCGGTTGTTCGCCAGATGATTGGGCAGGCAAGCCGCAATTTGATGGTGATCCATGTGGGTGGTTCGGTCGACAATCCGACGACCGAACAAGAAATTTTTCCCATGGTAAATGAAACTCTGGAACAACTATTTCCTGCGAGAGCCGTACGTCTACCTATCGGCGCGCCTCCTTCCTCGCAGTCGCCGGCGGGCATTCGTCGAGGAAACTCGATTCCTCGCTAGCACGGACGTCCCCTCGGCACTCTCCTTAAGATGGGGGGAAGATGTGACGATAATATCAGATAGAAGCATTGTTCACGCGGAAATCACCTCGATACGTCTTCATGCATCCGTAGCCGTTTGACTGGATGGTGAACCTGGCCAAGGGTTCACTTTAGAGCACTCCCTTCCGTGTGGAAGGCCGTGCCGCCGGGCATCTTTCTGCCCGCGTCGACTGGGCACTACGAGGATCGAAGTCATGAGCGTCGGACCGTTAGGAGCATCGCTAGCCAGCTCGATTGCGGCTACCAATCTAGCTCAGCGCAATTCCTCGGATGTTGCCGGTGCTCAGCAGGCAACCAGCAGCCACGCGTTAGTAGTCGACTCGACCGAGAAAGCCGAAAAAGCTGCCGGCGTAGGCGACCCAGAGGAAAGTGAAAAAATCTCGGATCGAGACGCCGACGGACGACGCGCATGGGAACGTCCCGAAGAAGAATCGGACGAAGACGAAGCAGAACTCGAAGGGGACGCCACCTACGATGCGACCCAACGGAAAGACCCGACTGGGGTCAAAGGTCGCGAGATCGATCTGAGCGGCTGAGTTTACCAGGATCTCTAAGGCTCGTCGGTAAGGATATCGCCCGTTGTGTTATCTTCCATTTTTCGTGCTTGTGCGAGCGCCGATGCAACGAGTCCTGCTGGGACCGATATCACACCCAATCCGATGACCAGCATGACAAACGTGAAGATCTTCCCACCGACGGTGATTGGATAGACGTCGCCATAGCCAACCGTGGTTAGAGTGACGATAGCCCACCACAAGCAGTGAAACACGGATCCAAAAGCGTCAGGCTGAGCTTCGCTTTCAAATTGATAGATTCCGACCGCCGCCAGGTAAAGCAGGATTAGTGCGGCACCTAAGAACAAAATGACTTCTTCTTTGGCAATCAGAATTGCTCGATGAAATCTTCTCGCGGCGGCGCTATATCTTGCCAGTTTCAAAATACGAAAGAGTCGGAGCAGGCGGAGCGTTCTAATGGATCGTAGGTCGACACCCAATCCGAGAAAGAACGGAACAATTGCCAGCAGGTCCACAATTCCAAAAAAGCTCAGAACATATTTTCGCTTAGGCGAAGCCACGGCAACGCGGAGACAATATTCAAGCGAAAATGCAATGACCGAAAATACTTCAAAAGCATTTAGCCATCTTCGTGTCGTATCAGACAGATTCGGAAGCGTCTCAAGAGAGAACGTGACTAAGGAGAGGAGGATTAAAAAGAGGACCGATAAGTCAAAAAGACGTCCAAGACGTGTATCGCTTTCTTGAACAACTTGTCTTAACTTTTGCATGGATGGCGTGAGACTACGATAACAGGAAACAGGAAGAAGATTCTTGCCGCTATCGTAGTCTACAATGAAATGCGTCTCTACTTCCTCTTCAGGTCGAACACGAATTCATTCGGTCCATCTTTACTTATTGAAACTTCAAAGCCTTTGTCGAGGCGACCGTAGTGGTTCGGGACCAGATCGACCGAACCGGTTTCGTTATCGTCGTCGTAGATGGTTACCTTGTGCTCGCCGGTGACGACTCCTGCTTTCTGTCCGTTGGTCCAAAGGTCGAGCACTTCCCCATTCTCGATGCGACCGTTGGAGCTAGGCCCTGGATTGACGGGGCTGAACGCGATTAATGCCTTGGATAGCGGTTTGCCATCCAGGGTTACCTGGGCGCTAATCGGCACGGTAGGTGGTAACTTGGGGCCGGTGTCTGAGCAGCCCAAAGCGACCGCCAGGCAAACAGTTACCGGTGCCAACAAAACAGTAGTTGCGAGAGACCTTCTCATGACTTGGGTGCCTACAGAGAACTTGTGGGGATGGTAGCAACGACAAAGCAGTAGCTGTGCCGTTACAACTCGCCGGGCGTCTCTCCGCCTGCTCGGGTTCCAAAGCCTTGATAGATAGTTCGATTAACGGTTTCAGCCACGAAGCGCACCGAGCCATCTCCCAGCATCATGTTGGCTCCGCCGGGGTGGAGGCTGCGGGCCAGGATGATCATGTTGTCGGTTCCCTGCCCGTTACATGGCGTTCGAGGAAGGTTACGACAACTGCTCAGTCGGTCCCCTACGATCGAATTCGGTGGCTCGCGGGTGCTGAAGCAACCCGATCCGCGCCTGCCGAAGTAGTACGAACCGCGCAGGTCCTGATTTGTAGAGTTACGCGGCGCTACGTCCGGCACAACCAGGATCTCGCCCATCATGAACGTGTTACTGGTGCCGTCGGTGACATCCCCAAAATCGGTTTTGGATCGGGCGAAGAACATCCCATTGTTTTGCTGCATGTGAGGATCGGAAGTCGTCGTGAAGTAACCCGACCCGCTACAGGCCACATAGTTGCCGGCAAACCCAAAATTGCCCGACCAAACCGAAGGTTCGATGTTGGTAATCTTCGGGGCATTCGCATCGCTGGGGCATGTCAGCCCATCGATCACCGTGAATCGGCCTGGAGCCGTTGCGGCCTTTAATCCCTGGTCGAAGTGCGGCTTCATTTGATCGTAAAGATTGCCCTGCTCGATATAAGGAAGCAGCATCTGCATCCACGTGGGGGGCGTGTTTTCAAAGTTCAAAGGATCGACCGTATCAAAGTTGACCCGTCCGACGACCCCCGGCGGAAAGTTGCCGAGCGTATCGTGATAGTTGTGCATCGCGATTCCCAACTGCTTCTGATTGTTGGTGCACTGCATCCTTCGGGCCGCTTCGCGGGCTTGCTGTACCGCAGGCAATAGCAGTGCTATCAACACCCCAATAATGGCAATTACGACGAGAAGTTCGACAAGCGTGAAGCCGGCACGGGGCCGTGGTCGATAGTCTTGCATGGTAGGCAAGGTCCTATAAAGCAGTGAATCGAGCTATGAAAATGAATGAATTAGCCACCCGGGTGGCAATTAAATAGCATGCCAACTAGCTAGGGGGCTCGCAATAGAAATTTGGTTAGTTGAGAAGTTTTTCTGGCGTCACGGGCTGTCGCATAAGCGAATTTCAATGACTTAGTGAACGGGCTTAACGTTTTGGGCCTCTTCACGGTAGGATAAGAACCTTACTGCATCGATCACTTTGAACTGTTGCCTGGGAACCTGATGTCGCAACTGCGTTTTACGAAGATGCACGGAGCCGGAAACGACTACGTGTATGTCAATCTGTTTGAAGAGCAACTTCCGGCACCTCCTGAAAAGTTGGCACCGCTGGTCTCGGATCGACATTTCGGAATCGGGGGCGATGGCCTGATTCTGATCACTCCTTCTGAGGTCGCTGATGCCCGGATGCGGATGTTCAACGCGGATGGCTCGGAAGCTGAAATGTGCGGCAACGGCCTTCGCTGCGTGGCGAAGTATGTTTACGACCACGGAATAGCCAAGAAGGACAAGCTGACGCTCGAGACGGGTGCCGGGGTGCTTTCGGTGGAGTTAGAAACCGACGGCAACATGGCCAAGCGAGTTACCGTGAACATGGGCGAGCCGATTCTCGAAGCGGCCAAGATCCCGACGACCTTCGACGAAAGCCCCGTCGTCAATCAACGTCTGGAAGCCGGCGGGCGTGAGTTTGAAGTGACGTGCGTTTCAATGGGCAACCCGCATTGCGTTATCTTTGTCGATAAAGCAGACGACGACTTGGTCTTGAAGATTGGCCCCCAGATTGAAAAGGCGATTCAGTTTCCGGCACGCATCAACGTAGAATTCATCGAGATCATCAGCCCGACAGAAGTTCGTCAGCGAACATGGGAACGCGGCAGCGGTGAAACGCTGGCTTGCGGCACCGGGGCGAGTGCGGTTTGCGTAGCCGGCGTGCTGACCGGAAAGTTAGAGCGAAGGATCTTGAACCATCTGCTCGGCGGTGACCTGGAACTGCACTGGAACGAAGCAGACAATCACGTTTACATGACCGGTCCAGCCGAAGAAGTATTCAGTGGGATTTGGCCAGTCCCTCATGGTGTACCGCTTTATTCGCAACTCGCTTAGAGTCAAATCAGTCGTTGAGGCAAGGAAGCCATGCGAAGAACTCATTCCCCCTGGATTGCCCGCGCCGGCGGCGCGGCTTTGGTCGCGATCGTCAAGTCGATGATTAGTACGCTCGATGTCCGGACCATGTACGTTCAGGCTCAGGACGACCCGGCCAATCCCTCGTGCCAGCGGCGTGGGATTTATGTCTTTTGGCACGAGTACATCACTTTCCCATTTGCCCTCCGAGGCCACTGTAACGTCTCGATGCTCTTAAGCCGTCATCGCGACGCCGAGTGGCTGGCACATGCAGCAGAACTCGAGGGATTTGGTACAGTGCGAGGTTCTTCAAGTTGGGGAAGCATTGCAGCACTGAAAGAACTGATCAAGGTTTCGCGTACCCAGCACTTGGCGATCACGCCGGACGGTCCTCAAGGACCGCGCCGCACGATGGCCCCAGGCCCGATCTATCTCGCCTCGAAATTACAGATGCCGATCATCCCTATGGGGTTTGGGATGGATCGCCCCTTTAGGCTGGGGACTTGGGATAAGTTTGCCGTCCCCCGCCCGTTCAGCCGAGCACGCCTGATCATGGGGCAGGCCATCGATATTCCCCGAGAGCTTTCCAAAGAAGACGTCGATTTTCATCGCCTCGAAGTCGAACGCATACTAAATCACCTGACGGTATCCGCAGAAAAATGGGCCGAATCGCACTTGCCTGGCGAGAATGAGGTCTGCTCTTTCGCATCCGCAACACCACTGGAAAATCGAAAAGAAATCAGCTCCAAACGACGCTATTGGCGGCAAGCGGAACTGCGCAATCACCAGGTAACGAAGCCAACCGTTGCAGTAGCGGAAGGTGAACAAGCCGAGCCCACGATCTTGCCGTTTCGTTCGGCTTCGTAGCAGGTGATGCTTACCGGCTGATCTTAGGCGAACCCCAAACCGACCAGCAGCCGCTGATGTTGTTTTCGCCTGTTTCGGTGATTAGTTCCAGCTTCTTGATGCCGGTGATGTCGACATCTACTTTTTCTACTTTGCTGGATCGCAGCTTGGCCGAGCGGTAAAGCTCTTGGCCATCTCCCTTCACGATGAAGATCGCCGAAGCACTTTCGCGGACGCCTGATTGCATACCGGCGACGGCAGTAAATCGCTTCCACTCGCCATTCAGATCGAAGACAAACTGGGACGGGGCGTGGGCATAAAAGCCTTGGGCATGGAATTGCCCCCCAGGCCGTAAAAAGAATCCGCTGTCTTGACGACTATTGATGGGTAAGTAGGCGTTTCGCGTCGGACGACCGTAGCCAACCTTCGTCGTCGTTGCCTCGACATCGGAAAGATAGACGTCGCTTTGCGTGAGCTGTGATAGTTTAGCAAGCTTCGTGTTGGCGTCGAACGCTTGAACGTATTCGAGCATCGGTGTTAGTTGAGTTTTCGGCTTCGCTTGCAGGTATTTCTGTGCGAAGTTACGTGCCTGTGCAACGCGTCCTAGAAGCATCTCTTTTTCGAGGGTGGCGATCGCCCTGCCATCTTGTAAGGCCTGAACATTGGGTTCGCCCTGCTGGTTGGCTGTAAACAAGTAGCTTGCATCGCTGGTCGCGCCATTGGCATGGCAGAAGCTCAGCCGCAGCGTGTTATTGCCAGGCTTGTGGGTGTCGAGTGTCACCTCGAATGAGCCATCCGGCGCGACTTCAGAAGTCCACTGATAAGCGTCGTAGTTGTTACCCCCTTCAGCATCGCTGTAGGCTATGACGGCGAAGGGCTCGACATTGGATTTTACTTTTCCGCGGACCGTCAATGCTTTGCCGCTTCCGCTGAACTCGAGGTTGGTGACTTCAAGACCCGTTCGTTCAAACCGCTGCTTATTGCTCTGCGAAAGCAACGGATGACACATCATCCGCGTCGCACTGGCCAGCGTCATAAAGCTTCCCTTCTTGCCGACCAATTCTGCACGGTAAGTGTAATTACCAGAGCCCATCAATGCGGTCCCCTTGGACTTTTCCGAGGGAAGCTCGCGATTATGCGGCAGGCTTAAGCCGTGCCCTAGTTCATGGGCCATCCCGCCGATGAAGACCGTGTTGAAGTCAGCAAGCGATCGTTGCTGATCTCGGTTGTGTTCGTTGTAGCGAAACAGCTCGTCTGACTTGGTCAGGTTCAATGTATCTAGCTTCTCGCAGTCCGCCGCAAAGCAGATCCCGCGAACATGGTTCGCCCCACCCAAGCCGTAATAGGGTGAATAGATCTTGTAGCGTCCATCTTCCTGCTTGTCGCACAGAGCACACAAGATCAGCAGAAACTCACGATCCGGATCGACCTTGCCTCGTAGTTGTTGGCCAATCTCGCGAAGAATTTTTCGCCCGTAGGAACTTGCGTACCCGTACCCATCGTGATTCTCGGCACCTTGAACCATGTGGATCTTCACTTGGTCTCCGTCCATCTCGACCGGCAGCGGAGAATTCTTCAGGCCGATCCGGGCGAACTCGGTGTCGTAGAAGTCTTTGATATCTAGAACCATCCGATTGACGCGTTCTTGATAATGGGCCTGCGGCTGACGATCAGCGGGATAGAAGTAGATGACTCTCAGCTTGAGGTCTTCTTGTGGAGCGTCCTCGTGAAAAGCCCGCACACGCGCCTGAAGCGATTGGGCCACCGATCTCTCGTCGGCCTGACAGAAACCGCCAGCGGTCACCAGCAAACAAATCGCAAGAAGTGTCTTCAGCATGGGGAAGAAATCCTGAGAGGTGGGTGGGTCGTAAGGCAGGTTGCGCACATTTATATATTAGTCTGCGGGGTTCGTTCTGTCCTCCCTCGTTAGTGCCGACCCTTCCGGTTTCTCGAAAACTGTTCTATCATCGAGGCCTCGCACGGTGCACAAGAAATGGTATTTTTCAAAGTTTTACGATCGACATGGACGCCGGAACCGCACAATGGGATGGCCCCGGCGAGAAGCCGCCGGTCTTATCTGTTTCCCAGCTGACGGCCCTGATTCAGGGAACGCTGGAAATGACCATACCGCCGGTGTGGGTTTCCGGTGAAATCTCGAATCTGTCGCAGCCTCGCTCAGGGCATATTTATCTGACCTTGAAGGATGACGATGCCCAGATCCGCGGCGTCATCTGGCGTAACACGGCCACTAAGCTTCCTTTTGATTTGGAAGATGGCCAGGAAGTCTTGTGCCATGGGCAGCTCGATGTTTACCCGCCGCGCGGAAGTTACCAATTGGTGATCCGCGATATCGAGCCGCGAGGGGTCGGTTCACTGCAACTCAAGCTGCGACAATTGCAGCAGAAGCTGGCCGCAGAAGGACTTTTCGAGGCAGACCGTAAACGACCGATTCCAAAGTTTCCCAAACGCATCGCGTTCGTAACGAGCCCGACCGGGGCCGCCGTTCGCGACTTTCTGGAAGTGATGAATCGGCGGTGGCGCAATGTCGAGGTGCTGATTATCCCAGCCCGCGTTCAGGGGGATGGTGCCGCCGCAGAAATTGCCGCAGGCATCAAGCGAGCCAATCAACTTGCCGTTCGCCCCGATGTCTTGGTGGTGGGACGTGGTGGCGGAAGCATGGAAGACCTATGGTGCTTCAATGAAGAGATGGTCGTACGGGCAATCGCCGAATCGAGCATTCCGACCATCTCCGCCGTCGGGCACGAGATCGACGTTACCCTCGCTGACTTTGCCGCAGACAAACGAGCGCTAACCCCCAGCGAAGCGGCCGAGTTGGCAGTGCCATCGATGCTGGAAATCCAAGACCGGTTGAATGGAATGCAATCGCGTTTGGCCACCGGTTTAAGGGCAACCTACGACCGCGCCGCTTCCAAGTTAGAATTACTTTCTCGCAGCCGCGTGCTAACCCATCCCTTCGAGATGGTGCACGACCATCAGCGAACGCTCGATGAACTGGACGCCGCCGCTACTCGCGTCATGCGTCACCGCTTGCAGCAAGCTCAGGAAGCGTTGGCCCGGCGAGCCGCTCAACTGGAAGCTATGTCACCGCTGGCAGTGCTTTCGCGAGGATATTCGGTAACGCGCAACGCCAACGAGCAGGTCCTGCGCGATCCGTCTCAAGTTCAGCCGGGGGACGAAATTGAAACCATCCTGGAAAAAGGCCGCATCCGAAGCCGCGTCCAGTGAAAGCAAACAAGGAACAACCATTGGCCAAGAAGAAGCAAAGTGAAGAACAACCGGCCCCCAAGTTTGAAGAGGGCCTGGAAGAACTGCAGCAGATTGTCCAGCAGCTAGAAGCAGGACAGTTAGGCCTGGATGCTGCGCTCGAAAAATATCAGCGTGGGATCGAGGTTCTCAAGCAGTGTCACGGCGTTCTCAAGGTAACCGAACGTAAGATCGAACTTCTTTCAGGCGTAGATGCGGAAGGAAATCCCGTCACCCAGCCGTTCGAGGACGAGGAAATGTCCCTCGACGAGAAAGCTCAATCACGGGCTCGGCGGAGGGGGAGTCCCAAAAAATCTGAGGGCAAATCAGGCTTGGATAACGTGGACGACGATCGCAAGTTGTTCTAAAATAGGATGTTGCAGCGGGATGCGGCTTGGAGGCCGCCGAATATCATGCCGCGATTGCCCATATTCCCTATGACGACCCAGGATTGAGAATGGCCGAAGTGTCGACCGAGACCTTTCGGGAAGTTTCCGAGCGACTTCGCCCCGAAATCGACGCGGCTCTAACCCGACTAACGGAGTTCGACCACGATTGCCCCGACCGACTGCGCGAAGCAATTCGCTACAGTTTGCTCGCCCCCGGTAAGCGGTTGCGACCGGTCTTGGCGTTATTGGCCTCCGAAGCTTGCGGTTCTGACGTAAAGAGAGCCATCGCACCGGCTTGTGCGGTCGAAATGATTCATGCGTATTCGCTGATTCATGACGATCTACCAGCGATGGACGACGATGACTTGCGCCGTGGTCGGCCAACTTGTCATCGCCAGTTTGACGAAGCAACGGCGATCTTGGCAGGCGATGCCTTACTGACACGGGCATTCGAAATTTTAGCGACCGAAATCATCGATCCCGAGCAATCTCGGCAATGCCTTCGCGAATTAACCCATGCCGCCGGTGCCAGCCAACTGGTCGGTGGACAGGTCGATGACCTCCGATTTGAGAAACTCGACGGAACGGCCGACGATCTGGCGGCCATCCATCGGCGAAAGACTGGAGCGATGATCACCATTTCGCTTCGCCTGGGGGGAATCGTTGCCGGGGCGGACAACGCCCTGTTGTCCCTTCTGACCAAGTATGGCGATTGCCTGGGATTGGCTTTTCAAATCACGGACGACCTGTTGGACGTTCAGGGAGATGAAAAGTCGATGGGCAAACGCGTGGGGAAGGACGCCGATAAAGGCAAAATGACCTTCCCGGGGGTCTGGGGGATTGAAGAGAGCCGGCGAAAAGCGGAACAATTAATCCATCAGGCATGTGAAGCGGCTGCCAAACTCCCCAGTGGAGGCGACTCCCTCATTTCCCTGGCTCATTACGTGCTCGAAAGGAATCACTAATCGCCATGGCGGAACTACTTCCCACCATCAAATCACCAGAAGACCTAACAGGGTTCAACGCCGCACAACTGGATCAGTTAGCGGTCGAGATCCGGGAAGTCCTCTGCAATTTGGTTGCCACCCGAACGGCACACTTCGCCTCGAACCTGGGCGTGGTCGAGCTTTGCATTGCCCTGCACCGGACGTTCGACTTCACGCAGGACCGCTTGATCTGGGATACCGGGCACCAGGTTTATCCGCACAAGTTGGTCACCGGACGGTACGACCAATTCAACACCATGCGGACCAAGGGGGGCCTGATGGGTTATCCCAACCCGCATGAAAGTGAGTACGATCTCTTCATGACCGGTCACGCTGGGGCCAGTGTTTCGACGGTCATGGGACTGGCCAGCGGCGACTTCTTAAATGGCAATTCCGATCGTCATTCGGTAGCGGTGATCGGCGACGGGGCGTTCCCCAGTGGGATGGTCTTCGAGGCGCTCAATAACGCGAAGGTCTTGAACGGCAATCTGCTCATCATCTTGAACGACAATAAAATGTCGATCTGTCCCCGCGTTGGCGGTGTGGCGGACTACTTCGACCGTCTGCGGATGAATCCGTTCTACACCGGTTTCAAAAACGAAGTCGTCAAAGCGCTGAACATGGTGCCGGTCTTCGGCGATCCAACCGAACGCTTCCTGGCTCAGCTTAAAGAAGGGGTCAAAGCGGGGCTGCACGGAGGCATGCTCTTCGAAGAATTGGGCATCAATTACATTGGTCCCATCGATGGTCATAACATACAGCTTCTGCGGAAGTACCTGGAAATGGTCAAGACGCAGAAGGGCCCTACCCTTTTGCACGTGGTAACGGAAAAGGGGCACGGGTACGATCCGGCTGCCGAGGATCCGGTCTATTACCACACTCCTCCAGTCCTTCGTAAAAGCGAAGATTGCGGCGAAGCTCCTAAGACGAGCGGAGGCTCGAAGGCCTATACCAACTACGCACGCGATGCGATTGCCGATGTGATGCGGAAGAACCAGAGCGTTACCATCATGACTGCGGCCATGTGCCAAGGGACGAAGATGGAACCGCTGCGTGATGAGTTCGGCGATCGCTTCTTCGATACCGGCATTTGCGAGTCGCACACCGTCGCGTTTGCGGCTGGTCAGGCCAAAGCTGGGCTGCGTCCGATTGTGAACATCTACAGCACGTTCCTGCAGCGCAGCTTCGATCAGGTCTTCCAGGAAGTCGCTTTGCAAGACTTGCCGGTCGTCTTCACGATGGACCGAGCCGGTATTACGGCGGCGGATGGCCCAACGCATCACGGCATGTACGATATCGGCTACATGCGGTTGTTCCCCAATATGATTGTGATGGCTCCTGGTGACGCGGACGAATTGACCGAGATGGTCTCGTTTGCGGTCTCGGTCGATCACCCGACCGCGATTCGTTATCCCAAAACCAACGCCGAGAACATCGCCCGCGATCGCCAACCGATTGAACTAGGCAAGGCCGAAGTTCTTAAGCGAGGAAGCGATGGCGCGGTCATTTGTTACGGGACACAACTGGCCGAAGCCAAGAAGGCCGTTGAACTGCTGGCCAAAGACGGTATCGACGTGACGCTGGTCAATGCTCGTTTCGCCAAGCCCATCGACAGCGAGACGATCTTGCCGATTCTGAAAGAGTCGCCGTTCGTCGTCACCGTTGAAGAAGCGGCGTTGATGACCGGTTTCGGCAGTGCCCTGCTCGAAACGGCGAATGAGGCCGGAATCGACGCAAGTCACGTAAAACGACTAGGAATTGCCGATCTCTTTGTACAACATGGAGATAGAGCGGAAATCCTGGCCGAACTACAGCTCGATTCCTTGGGCATTGCCCAGGTATGCCGAGAGTTGGCCGCCGCCCACGATGAGATTTCCTCCCAGCATTAAGCTCCTTCTCCGGTCCCCTGCCCCTCCCTGGGGAAATGGCTAAGGTGACGGGTGGATGAGCTATGAGATTCAAAGATCAGTAGTGTTTTGAACGGCATTCGCCTGCTGGTCTTAACTCTGTTGGCACACCAAAATTCCTCACCCTAACCCTCTCCCTTCAAGGCAGAGGGGGCAACAGCGATGACCACCGTCGACCCTGCTTCCCCGAAAGAACCGCCCTGGGCTGGGAAAGAAAAGCCGCGAGTCCTGCTGCTCGGAGCCGGCAATCGTCCTCACGTGGAAGAGGAAGCCGAACGACTTTCTCATCTTTTGCCTAAATATGCCGATATCGTGCACACCGATCTCGCGTGGGAAGCCGACCTCTCGGAAATCGAAGCGGATTTCGCGATTGTGCTGGGTGGCGATGGCTCGATCCTCGGGGCTGCCCGCAGCATGGGAGACCAACAAATCCCCATCGTCGGCGTGAACATGGGCAAGCTCGGGTTTCTGGCGGCTTTCACGCCGGAGCACGTGGTCGATCAGCTCGCCTGTTTGTGTGCCGGCGAATGTCAGATCATCGAGCATATGATGCTCCGGTGCCGCGTTCTCAAGGACGACGAAGTCATTGCCGAGCGGATTGGCCTGAACGAAATGGCACTTCTCGGCGGGCCCCCCTTCCAAATCCGCACGATTGATCTTTACGTGGATACGCAATTAGCGACATCATATAGCTGCGACGGCTTAATCATTAGCACGCCGGTCGGGTCCACGGCCCATAACCTGTCGGCAGGTGGTCCGATTTTACGGGCCGACTTGCGGGCTTTTGTCGTTAGTCCGATTAACCCTCATACGTTAACCATGCGAAGCGTGGTGGATACGGGGGATCGTTGTTTCGAGATGCATTTACGCGGATCGGACAAAACGATGTCGGTAGTAGTCGACGGCCGAGTGCTCAGCCCGATCACCAGCGATCACCGCGTTCGCGTCGATCAGGCCCAGCCGCGATTTAAGCTCGTTGCCATGCACGACCATAACTATTACCGCACGCTTCGCGAAAAGCTGGGCTGGGGCGGTCAAATCGATCACGGAAGATAAGTTGTCCAAGTTTCGTTTTCCATCCTCCCCGCTGAAAACGAAGCTCGCTTGAAAACGACCCAAACTGCAAGGATGCAAAATCATGAGAATGCTCGCGACTCTCGCGTTGCTGGTTGCCACTTCTACTGTGGCAATGGCCGACGATACCAAGGTTAAACTCGAATACAAGTTCGCCGTTGGTGACGTGATACGCTCGAAGGTGGTGCATCTTTCCACGGTCGAGACCAAGATCAAAGGAACGACCCAAACGGCTCAGTCACGCAGCATCTCGACCAAAAATTGGAAGGTTCAAGACGTAAACTCCCAAGGCGACGCCACCTTCATCCACTCGGTCGAAAACATCGACATGTGGCAGAAGGTCACCGATCGGCCTGAGCAGCGTTACAATAGCGACAAAGACGACGTTCCCCCAGCCATCTATACGGAAGCTGCCAAAAGCGTGGGGGTTCCGCTGGCAAAGCTTACCGTTGATCAACAAGGCCGTCTGGTCGATCGAGAGCAACTCGGCGGTACGCCCAGTAGCGAATCACAGATCTTGCCTATCCTGCCCGCCGATGCCGTTGCTGTCGGGGCTGCGTGGTATTCGCCGGATGACATCACCGTGCGTGCCGGCAATGGTGCTCAAAAGCATATCAAGACGCGGCAAGTTTTCCGTTTGCAGAGTGTCAGCGGCAGTATCGCGACTATCGCGACCGAAACTCAGATCCTCACCCCTATCGACGACCCGATGCTCAAGGTCGAGCTGATTCAGAAGCTGACTCGGGGAACGATTAAGTTTGATATCGAAGCCGGACGCGTTGCGTCACAGCAACTCGATCTCGATGAAACGATCATTGGTTTCCAGGGCGAAACCAGCGTGATGAACTACCTCGGCCGCATGACCGAAGAGCTAATTCCAGAGGCCCCTGCGAAAGTGGCTGCTGTGCCCATGGCGCCGAAGAAGCTAAAGCCAACGCCAAAGCCTGCGGAGCCTGTCTCCAAGCCGAAGAAGGAAGAAGTCGCTGACGGCAAATCATGGGACAAGCTGATCGAGGGCTCGGCCGAGCAGGAGACGTTTGAATTAGAAGAGCCTGTGGCCAAGATGGCCTCCAAGCCTGAGCGACGAGATATGGATGGCGTTCCGACCCTGGCCGATCCTGCCACGAAGCCGGCTGAGGAAGAAGAGCTTAAGCTCGCCTCGCCCGGTAAAGAGTAGAGCCCTAGAAAGAGACGCGGCGGCAGAGGATCGCTCGATTCCCTGCCACAGTCGGGGTGAAGACGATCGTCCCCTCCCCTTTCCCGCGCGGTTTAAGCTGTTTCCGCATGGCCTCGAGTTTCAGCTCGAGGCCTCTTTGTTTGAGCTCCAGCGTTCCCCACTCGGCCTGGGCGACGGCCTTCTTCAATCGCTTGGCATCCACTTTCTCTTGCTCAAGCACCTCGAACGATTGTAGCAAAGGGTGCTCGAGTGCCTCGTTGCCGGTCAAGTAATGCGACTCCGGCGATAGACGTGCCAGTTGGAAACTCTCGGCCAACGTATCGACCAGGCCTGAAGCGACCAGCGAGGGATCCGGATCGAAGAGGTAGCGGCCAAGCTCCGTCGACGAAACCGGATAACGGACGGTGCCTTCGAAAAAGTCGACCTTACCGGCAGGATCGATCCGGGTTGCCGTACGTGTGGCCGGTTTCTTCGCCAGCTCGCCCAGCCACACGATCAGTTGTTTGCACTCGCGATGGTGCGTAATCCATTCGCATTGGCCCTCTGCTTCCCAGGCATCCGGCAGGCGGCTTGCCGGGGCAAGTTTCAATGCGGCATTGCCGTTGCGCCGCAGCATGGCTTCCAACTGGTTTAAGCTAGGGCTGAAACTATCCAGGCGAATCGTGCGACGATCCTCGTGCCGACGATCCGGGTCTATGTGCCAAGCCGCGAACGCTTCGAGCGGAGTCTCTTCGGCCAATCCGCAGAGCGTGCCGGCAAGCTTTGCGCCATGGGCAGAAACGTTCGCTTCGGCAAAACAAAGGTGATCGGCAGAAGCATCCACCGCCGTCGTGGGGCCGCGTCCGGCAAACGCGATAAGATCGCCGCCGATCCCACAGCACAGGTCGGCCAGTGGTTGGTTAGTCGGAAATCGCTTTGCTTTGTAGGCGGCAATCTCTTGGCCGGTGGACTGCTGTAGGCCGATGTCGGTAAAGAACATACCGTCGGCGTGGGTGAACTTGCGCATGGCTCGCTTGCGGAGTTCGACCTGGCTGAGAAGGGCCGCTGCTTGGTCGCTACTAAGTTCCTGACGAAGCCGGGTAAGTGTTCCGATTGCGCTGGTATCGACGCCGCTTAGCCAGGCAAACCATGACTTGGCATCATCAGAGACAAGCCACTGCGATGTGGTAAGCGATTCCGATTGATCGGGAGATGGCATTTCTTAGGTCTACGAAAAATGTGGCGACGACTCGGGTCTTAGCAAGTGCTGGCATCACCTTCATGCGAGATGGGTCTGGCATTCGATGATAACTTTGGATGAATCATCATTGGGAAGGAGTCGATTGTGTTTCGTCGAACGGTCATGTTTTGGGTTGCCGCAGCCGCCAGTTTTGGCGTGCCGTATAGCTATTACGATCCCACTGTGCGTGAGACGGCCAGTTCCTATTGGAACAAGGCCAGCCAACTTGTGCCATCGGGGGAAGATGCTCCGGCGGCTTCCATAGCTGGCAAGGACAATCCTGGCGGGCAAAATTTGGTGAGTGCTCCGAGTTCGACTTCCGCCACGAAGCCGCTTGGCCCTCCGTCTGCTGCGCCGGTGTTTCAGCAATTCGATCACTTCATCAACTTCAATGCGAGCCCGCGCTGGATCATGGAAACGTGGCCCCGTGTGAGCACCACGCTTTCTGATATTCGCCTGGAAGGATTACGGGTTCCGCTAGTTAGTGGTTCTCGGGTCGATGACATTGCCGGCTCGCTGACCTACTACTTCGACCATGAAAAAGTCCTACAGCGAATTACCTTCCATGGAACGACCGGAGACGAACGCCGTCTGGTCGCGATGCTCACCGAGCACTACAAGTTCGAGTCGGAACCCAATGTCGCTGGGTCGCTCTATATGGTGAAATGGAACGGCGACCCCGTCAGCGTTTTGCGAGTCGAGCCAGCCCCGGTGATCGATCAGAACGTACCCCATACACGGTTGAAGATCGATCTAGAGATCAACCGTCCATCGAGCTACTACGCGCTCAGCCCCGAGATGGCTAAGCTAGTCGACCACGACAAACACGCCGGCCGCTGGGGCTTTAAATAAGACGGCGATCGATTGAGATCTTAGACGAATAGTACCGTGGGCCGAGATCTAAAAATCCTGTCCCCTCTCCCTTGGTAAGGGAGAGGGGACAGGGTTTTTTGTTTTATCGTCTCGAGCGAAGTTCGGCTTCGGTTAGCTCAATCGCCTCTTGAGCTTTCAAAGAGCGATCGGCAATCTGAACGACCGAATCCTCGGCCAGCCACTTATTTACTTTCTTTTCGGCGGAAATCACTGTGCTATGACTGCGACGTTGAAAGTGCAAACAGATGTCCGACAAAGCGGCCCCGGTATGTTTCCGGGCTAACCACATCGCCAGCATACGAGGGTTGCTGGCTCGGCGTGATTTGGATGCCGAGCGAAGCAGTTTCGTATCGACACCAAACACGTGGCAGACAGCTTGTTCGACGTCATCCAATCGCATCATGCTGCTGCGTTGGGGGATAAGATCGGCCAGTAGGTTTTCCAGTACCGGGATGGAAAGCGTGTTTCCTTCTACTGCACAGTAAGCCCACAGTCGATTGATTGCACCGGACACAAGCCGACCTTCGCCTGGTAACTGACGGGTTAGCCAGTGGGCGATTGCTTCGGTCAGCTGAACGTCTCGTTTTTCGGCCAGGCGATGGATCATGGCCGTTTTGCAGGTTTCGTCCAGCGGGTCGACTTTGCAGATCAATCCACTGGAGAAACGAGCGACCAGTTCCGTTCCCAGGGCAGACAGTTCTGTCGGGCGTTGGTTGCCTGCCAGAACGACCTGACCGCCACGCCGCGTGATCGCATCGAGTGTATGAAGTAGTTCGGTTTTGGTAGCTCGTTTGCCGGCAAAGAAGTGGACGTCGTCAATGATCAGCACGCCAACGTCGCGATATTTGCGGCGGAAACTGGCCACGCCTGAAGATTGCAACGCTTCCAGAAAATAGGTCGTGAACTGCTCGGCCGAGAGATACACGACCCGCCCTAGCTCCTTCTTTTGTTGCGCCAGACCATAGATACCTTCCAGCAAGTGGGTCTTACCACTGCCGGATGGACCATGAATATAAAGGGGCGAAATCTGTCCCGGTTGCTGCAGCACCATGGTGGCTGCCGTTTTGGCCATTGCGTTGCAATCGCTGACCACAAAGTCCTTCAGCGAAGCAAACCGTCGGCGTTGGATAATCGCCGAACTGTTCGACGAACTGCGAGTCGGTTGCAGGCTGGAAGCTGCCGGTGGTGTCTTTTTCGCCGCTTGAGGGGCGGATGGTGCAGGCGTTTTGGTCGCTGGAGCCAATCCTTCGCGATAGACAACTTGATGCCCAGGCAATTGCACGTCGGAAAGGGCCTGACGAATTGCCTCGTGGAAGTTCTTACGGAGGAAGTCGAGATTCATTCGACTCGTCGATTCGATCAACAAACATCCCTCGCTCAAACGGAGCTGGGTGTTATTCGTACCGAACCAAAGTTCGAAGCGATCTTGTCCTACCCTCTCAATCATTGCAAGACGCAACGCGGGCAGAATTTCGATGTCTTCCGTGACCACAGGCTGACTCTTTCAGCGAGCTGAATTGCCGATTTTCAATCCGAAAATCGTCCTTCAGCCCCAGACAGGAGAGAGGCAAATACAGGCGGCATCATTAACCGCGTGGAGGATGATTGTAGGCAAGCTAGCACCCCTGTCAAACCTCTCGGTAGCACCCTGGCAGAAAAAAAGCGAAGGGGACATTTCCGACTTGCCGAATGCCCGCGATTTCCCGGAGATTCGCTGTGAGCTGCGGCTTTCCATTTTCTAACACGATCTGAACACAGGCGTGGATAAATTGTCGAATCCTGACAAATCAGACTCAAGACTTTACCCTCGCGTCCTCTTATTCTCTTACTCAGTAACACTTTACAGAAGGTTTGCGGTCTGGAACGGGCCAGGACACGTTTGGTCACGCTTCATTAAGAATGTTAGAAGGGACGGTAAACATGGCTTAAGCGTGTTCACGCCACAGCAGCATTCGACAAACGAAGTGGAAGCAGGTACAGCTCTTTGGCTTCGGCCTGTTGAAACCCGAACTCGCGATAGAGTGCCATCGCCGGGGTGTTTCGTTGGTCGGCCCCCGTAATGGTGGATCGGCAACCCATGGATTGGGCTAGTTCCAGGACAAAACGAATCATCTCGCTCCCCAGACCCATCCGCCGAAAGCGTGGGGTTAGGCCAAAGTAAATCAGCTCCAATTGCTGAGGTTCGACATGATGGGCAGTAATGACGACACCGATCGTCTCACTACCGTGCTCGAGCGTGTACCAATGGTCAGTCGACAGACCACTGGTGGCATAGTAGCCGTCCAAGACATCCTCGACGTCTCGCAAGCCGTCCAGTTCGGGGCAGTCGAGACTATTGTCGTAGGTTTGGGCAATCAAACTGCGAAATGCCTCGGACTGAAAATCATCGCAACGTTGAAATTGCAGGTCACCGCGAGGAGGCTCTGCGTGAACATCTTCGGTGAGCGCCTCGAGATGGCTTAATAGTGTGATCGATTGAAATCCGCTCCGTACAAGCAACTTGCCAGCGGTCGGGTTTTCCTGCCCGACCAGGCTTTGTAAGAGGTGGCATCCGTGCTGCTTGCCGAACTGAATCGCTTTTCGCACGAGCAAGTCGGCCGTCGAGTCCGATTCTTCGGAAAGGATGCCCGGCCCCCATACTGACCCGATCTTTCCTGGTTGAATCAAACACCAAATCGAAGCAACGACCCGATTGCCACGTGTCGCGGTCATGAGCCCGTCGAAACTGATTTTGCCTTGCTTTTCTGCCGCGAGTAGCGCGGTAACCCGTCCTCGATGGGCATGCCGCGAACGGCCACCGGTTGCCAACCACAGCGCGGCACCGTAATGGTCCGGCGAGGCAGCACCAATATCTGGATAATCTTGATGGTCGGCGTTCATATGCGTTAGCGTAACAGTGAGGCTCGCTCGTGTCTTCATGGATTTTGCCGCCAGTTTGGGCAGGATTCGCTTTCCTTCTTGGGGAGGATGCGAGACAATAACAGCGACAACGTCAATTGGTCAGACGCTACGGCGTTCTGACCGCACCCGAGAAGGAGGATCATATGCGGACGCGCTATTTGCTTGGAATGTCCATCGTTTTGGGAGGGATTCTCCTCCTCACGCCCCAATCGGTCATGGCTCAAGGAGCTTTGGATCGACTCGGAGACATTCTCAACCAAGTCCAACAAAATCGCCCTGATCGTCCGGTCCCACCGGTGCCTGAGCCCGTGGACCAGCAACCTTATCTCGGGGCTATGCTTGATACGGCCGTGAACGACGCCGATCCCAACCAGAGGCCAGGGCTTCTGGTGACGCAAGTGAACGCAGACGGACCTGCCGAAAAGGCCGGTCTGAAGAAGGGAGATCGCATCACCTCGATCAACGGCTTAGGATTCGAGTCGCTCCAGAAGCTAGGAACCTGGTTGAACCAGAAGAAGCCTGGCGACATGATCCAAATCGTGGCGATTCGCAACGAAAACAACATGGTAAAATCGATCGAAATGGATCTTACTCTGGGCAGCCGGCAAGCCGAAGTCCCTCCCCAGGGGACGCAAGCGGGGCTGCCGGCCCCTTACGATCCGTTAGAAGTCGAAGGCAACATGCCGCGGCCGGTCGATCCGCTTCCGCCTCCGCAGGTCGATAACTCACCCCGTATTCTCGGCGTTCGTGTGGTGCCGCTGACCGATCAGATCCGGGCCCAAACGGGTGTTTCGGTTCGTCGCGGCGCCTATGTCGAGAGCGTCAGCCAAGGCAGTGTTGCCGCTCAAGCCAATCTTCCGGTCGGAGCCGTGATCGTTGCGTATGATGGCCGACGTGTCGACGATGCCGTCGGGCTGATTCAATTGGTTCGCAGTTCACCCGCCGATCGAATGATTCCGGTCAACTATTACTACGGCAATCGCATGGAGTCGACGCAGCTCTTCTTTGGCGATCCGCAGACGTTGCCGCCGCAGCCTGGTCCGGGTAGCGACCCTAGTTACGGCGACGACCGCCCTGCCCTGCGGATGTTGCAGAAGGCCATGGGAGCCATCGAAGGAGGTGGCGAAATACCTGGGGGAATCGCCACGCAGGAACAAGTCGATTCGTTGAGCCGTCGTGTGCGGGATCTCGAGCAAGAGGTACGCCAGCTTCGCGAAGAACTCCGCGCAATCAGGTCAACACGCGACTTGTAAACATTTGTCGGATCGACATTGGGTGCTCTCCACTGAAAAGGGTTTCGCAGGAAACCCTTTTCTCGTGCGCAGACAACTCTTGCTGCGATTGTTGGGGCGTCATTTCAAACTTGCTCAACAGTGGTTTGCCTGTAACCTGCTTGCACAGCAAGACAAGCCAGCCGTGGTGCCCGGCAATGCTCGTTTAAAATACGAAGATTATGTGATAGCTTGGCATCGTTTCTGCAGGAAAATAGGGAGCGTATCTAAGTTGCCGGTAAGAAATGGTGGGTGAAAGCGATGGACGAAATTACAATCCTCTCGACTTTGTCGGTGTGGAACATAGAGTCTTTCTTACGGCTGCTATTGGCAACCCTGTGTGGTGCCGCGTTGGGCTGGGAGCGAGAACGCCAGGCGAAACCTGCTGGTCTGCGTACGCACATGATGGTTTCGCTGGGAGCGGCAACGTTCGTCCTGACTGGCCTGCACTACACCGAATCGCTTGGCCAAGCCGAGCCTTCCTGGCTTCAGGCCGATCTGTTTAGAATCATCGCGGGAGTCATCGGCGGCGTCGGTTTCCTAGGGGCCGGTTCCATTATCGAGTCACGCGGAGACGTCCGCGGACTGACCACCGCAGCATCCATTTGGGTCGCCGCAGCTACGGGGGTTGCCTGCGGCATGGGATACTATGGTCTTGGCATCATGGCCATAGCTTTGGCAATGGTCACGTTGGTGGTGATCGGCACGTTCGAGCGGTTTCACTTCCCTGACAATGACGAGCCTGAGTCTTAAACCGACTTCGACGGAAAAGCGTGGGCAAACTGACGAACGTGCTCCTTGAAGCGGTCCAAGAGTTTGCACTGGAATCGATATGGGTTCCAAATCATTGCAATCGTGCGTGTCGGCTTCGTACCCGTCAACGATCGGTAAATGCGACGCTTGCTCGCATCGAGTTGCTCGGCCATTTGCGGAATCATGGAGACGCCATGCCGCAAGGAAACCAGTTCCTGCACGGTTGCCAATTGGCTGGTCCGTTCGACCGAAACGGGATTGAACGAGCGGTGCCGGCAGAAGGTCACAATGTTGTCCGATAAACAGTGTGCTTCGTCCAGCAGAATAAACGGGTACGGCTCGACGTCAGAAAGCTTGATCTGCTTCTTCACGCACAGCGGGTGATCGACCGGCAGAACCAGCAGCAGTTCTTCTTCGAACAGCGATTCGACTTCCAAATGCTTGGCCGAAATGGGTAGCGCCAAGATCGCCAGATCGATTTCGCCTTGTTGGCAGCGCCGCAGCAGATTGTCGGTCGTGTCTTCCTGAACGGTCAGCTGCGCCTTAGGAAACGACTCGGCAAACGGACTGAGCATCTCCGGTAAGAAGAACGGTGCGATCGTCGGGATCGCGCCCAGGCGAATTCGTCCACTTTCGCCGTCGTCGGAAATCTCGGCCTTGGTGTCTTCGACCAACGCCACGATGCGATGTGCCCTGGGAAGTAGCAGATGCCCCGCATCGGTCAGCGTGACTTTGCGCGATTGTCGCTCGAACAGCGGCTGCCCGAGAACCTCCTCAAGCCGGGCAATCGAGCGACTGAGCGCCGGCTGCGAGATCGTCAGGCATTCGGCTGCACGCGTAAAGTTACCCAGCTCGGCGACTTTGAGAAATTGTTGAAGCTGCTCGATTTCCATTGGCTTGCCCTGCGATGCCTGGTTAATGCAGATAGTGCATGATGCAGGGGGCTATTATGCATAATATGCATCGCAGCTGCCATGCCCACGCAGGGCCGTTAGTCAAGAGTGCCGCGCACGAAGTAAGGTCGATCAAGGAGAGTATCGTTTACTTAGAGCGAATGACTTCCGGCAGATGTTCGCCGTCGGCAATGAATCGCATTGAAATTGAATTCACGCAGTGACGCGTATCCTTGGGGGTGAACCCTTCTCCTTCGAAGACATGCCCCAGGTGCCCTTCGCAGTTAGCGCACACTATTTCAATTCGACGTCCATCCGCGTCCGGCACGCGCTGCACGGCATCGGGAAGATGCTCGTCAAAGCTTGGCCAGCCGCAGCCACTGGGGAACTTGTCTCCCGAGTGATAGATAGGCAAATTGCACTGCCGGCAGATGAACGTACCGTCGGCTTTCAGGTCGGTGTACTCGCCGGCAAACGGGCGTTCGGTCCCCTTGTTTTGAATCACATGCCGCTCGGCGTCGTTGAGTGGATTGTATTGTGGCATCGCAAAGACCTCAGGATGTTCTTCAAGAGGGAAGCAGCAGACATTTCATTGCGTTCATTCTAGGTTTTCTCGCTGTCGTGGCTACCAAGAGGAGTGGCGCTAGTAAATGATTTAGATTTCCGGAAATATTGTTGCATCGATTGCTCTAGGTCTTTATAGTTTGCAAATCGGGTGACTCAGTGGGCAGTGTAACCGCATGCTGGGCTCCGCAGCACTTCCATCTCTTCAATTCACCCTTCTCTGGAAGGTCGTCTCATGGTATGTGTTCGTACGGCGCAACGCGGTTTTACGCTTGTAGAACTGCTGGTTGTGATTGCGATTATCGGTGTACTCATCGCTCTTTTGTTGCCGGCCGTGCAACAAGCCCGCGAAGCGGCTCGACGAATTCAGTGCACCAATAACATGAAGCAAATTGGGCTGGCGCTACACAATTACCACGACACCTTTTCGCGACTCCCTTATGGAAGCCATCATGCTAATCGTTGGGGTTGGCAGCCTCGCATGATGGCATTCATGGAAATGGGGAATGCCTATGATCAACTCGATTTCAGTATCAATTCATGGCAGGGAACCAATATCGATATCATTCGGGAGGTGCAGCCAGCATTTCTCTGTCCTTCCGATCCGTTCGGCGAAGAGGTGTTGGAAGAGGAAAACTTTGCCGGTCCGACCTGGGTCATATCACAGACAGACTATGCGGCTTGCATTGGCGACTATCGAAATTCGACCGGTGTTGGAGAAGACCCGGTGTATGGCAATGTGAACGGTTCAAACACCCAGGTTCGCGGCATGATCGGGCGCTGGGGTTGGGCTGCCAATTTCCGCGATGTTACGGACGGTTTGAGCAACACCATCTGTGTAGGGGAATGTGTCGGAGCGTTTTGTATTACCCAAAACTTCGGCACTCAATCGTTCGCTACCACGGCCCACCCTATCAATTTCATGAACAAGTCTCTGCAGGATGATATCCCCACACAAGCCAATCCACGCTGGGACGAATCGATCGGATTTCGCAGTTTCCACCCCGGAGGAGCACTGTTTCTAATGGCCGACGGATCAGTACGTTTCCTGGCAGATACCATCGATGGCGAAACGTACCGCGGTTTTGCTTCACGCAGTGGGGGCGAAGTTGTCTCTCTTAACTAAAGCCTCTTGTACCTGAGATTGAAGCAATGTCGATAAGGGCAGATTCTAAATATCCGTCCTCTATGCGAGATAGTTTTTGTGAAGATTGCGAGTGAAGAATGGTCCAAAACGTAGTGATTTGCTTGGCGATGGGACTGATGTTGGGGTGTTCCGAATCTGGACGTCCTCCCATGGGAATTGTCGGAGGCACGGTTACCTTCGAGGGAAAGCCCGTTTCCGAGGGCTCCATCATCTTCGAGGTAAAAGACGCTCGACCAGCGACGGGAAAGATTCAAGGCGGGAAAATCACGGACGTCACCACCTTCGAGCCTAATGACGGGGTCGCCGTCGGTGAGGCTGCTGTCGCCGTATACGCTTCCTCTAGCGAGGTCGCCTCGGCTGTCGTTGCATCACCCGATGTAAACCAGCCAAGGCTGCCCAAAGGTTACATGGGTTCCGGCCAAAGCTCGCTGATACCAGCGCGGTACAACAACCCTTCCACCAGCCAATTAACCTGTGAGATACACGCGGGAGAGAACCACTTGGAATTCGACCTGACCCAAAAGTAGTTGCGATTGGCATGACAATTTCGTTGCTGCCTTTGCAGAGTTGGCCTAAACAAGTGGTGGACCTAACGTCTATGTTTGTGTCAGCCAGTTGTGAAGGAGACTCTGGTGAGTCGAATCATCCCCCTGCTACTTGTCGCGTTCTTTCTCTTGTCGGTCGATACGCTTTTCGCTCAAGCCGAAGCCGACGATGACCCGGTTGTCCGAGGAAGAAAACTGTTTCTGCACCAGTGGAAGCCAGGAGACGAGCTAAGCCCCCAGGGCGACGGCTTGGGCCCGATGTTTAACGGGACGAGCTGCGTCGAGTGTCATTCGCTCGGTGGGGTCGGTGGCAGTGGCGAAAGCAAACGCAACGCACAGTTTCTTTCCTTCTTGCCAGAGTCCGGCAAGTTCACCGACGATGGGATCAAGAGTTTTCTCGGACGCTTGAAGGGGATGCACCCTGATTTTGTCGACGACAAGGATCAGTTCTCTTTCGGTGTTCTGCTGCATCGGCAAAGCACGACCCCAGATTACGCGGCCATCCATGACGAGGTCACGACACCGCTGCCATCTAATTACGACTCTCGGCTGCGCATTCGGCGGATGCTTAGTCAACGCAACATTCGCCCAGTCGATGCCCTGCCGCTTAAACTGGTGACCTATCAAGACGAGCTGCAATATGCCTTGGCCGAACGCAACCCGCCGCAACTGTTTGGCCTCGACGCCATCGACCGCAGAATTACCGAGGGCGACCTCAAGAACATCGTCAAAGCTCAAGAGACGAGCCGCACCGGGGTCTCAGGCCGCCTGGCCGGCAAGTTCGGCTGGCGAGGTCAGATGCGAGACTTAGATCTTTTCATCAAGGGGGCATGTGCGACGGAGATTGGGCTTCAGGTTCACGAGTTTGAGCAGACGAAGGATCCTCTGCGTCAAGATTATTCCTTGAAGGGAACGGACTTGAGCAAGGCTCAGATTGACGATCTTATTCGATACGTGCGCAGCTTGGACGTGCCTAGTCAGGTGCTTCCCAACGATCCGCAGCAACGCAAGATGATCGCCGAGGGAAAACAGTTGTTTGCCAACATTGGCTGCGCCGAGTGCCATGTCGAAAATGTGGGTTCGGTTTCCGGCGTTTACTCCGACTTTTTACTGCATCATATGGGGCAACAATTTGAAGACCCCATCCCGGCCGAGCCAGTCGCGAAATTCACCGAACGCGAACGGATGGATGTCATCGTCAGTTATCACGGCATGAGGCGCCGCGCTGTCACGACTGAACTGGTCAAGACAATGGAAGTCGGCCCCGAGCAGCACACCGAGTACAAAACGCCGCCGCTGTGGGGTGTCGCCGACTCGGCCCCTTACCTGCATGACGGCCGAGCGACCACACTTCGAGCAGCGATTGAATGGCACGGTGGCGAAGCGTACTCGTCGTTCCGGCGGTTCTCGCTAATGAGCGAAGAGAAACAGTTCAGCCTGCTCAAATTTCTGGAGTCGCTCAAAGCCCCTCAAGATGCCCAAGAAGCACCGCCGCAATTGACCGATAGCGTAGCAGATAACGGCGCGGCGCTACGGTAACTTTCATCGCGATCGGTTGATGCATTGCGTGCTGTTTTCTCTCGGTGAAATGGGATGCGGTTGTCTGTGCAAAATGTTTGCAAGCATGGAAGCAATCGCATACACAGAGAGGGGGAGGCAACCCTCTCTTCAGCTTACGGAGTCGCTTTGTTGGAAAAGGGAATTAAGATGACTCGCATCACGTCACTTCTTGCGTTGGGCGTTCTTCTCACGATCAGTTCGCCGCTGTTCGCTCAGTTTGCAGCTTCAGACGACATGGTCGATCGCGGCCGCGAGTTGTTCGTTCATCAGTGGGAACCCAACGACAAGCTAAGTCCCAACGGCGATGGCTTAGGGCCGCTGTACAACGCGACAAGCTGCGTGGCGTGTCATGCCCAAGGAGGCGTCGGAGGAAGTGGCCCCAAAGACCACAACGCTCAGATGCTGGCCATCGTTCCGGAGCCTGGCAAGCTCAACGCTCGAACAGCCAAAACGTTCCTCAATCGCTTGAATACAATGCATCCCGAGTTTGTCGATTCCGAGGGACGCTATTTCACCGGAATCCTTTTGCATCGCTACAGCACAACGCCTGAGTACGCCGAGGCCCACCAAAAGGTAACGACGCCGTTAGAAGAAACGATCGAGTCGCGTAGCCGAGTTCGGCGAATGCTCAATCGTCGTGGCATTTCGGAAATCAGCCTCTTGCCGTTGAAGCTGGTGATCAACCAACGCGATATGCAATATGCCCTGGCCGAGCGTAACCCGCCCCAGCTTTTCGGAACGCATTTAATCGATACGTTAATCGACGATGGCGATATCGAAGCGATCGCCCAGCAGCAACTGCAAAGCAACAAAGGTGTTTCCGGCCGCTTTACGGGGCGATTTGGCTGGCGTGGACAACTGGAAGATTTAGACCTTTTCGTCAAAGGTGCCTGTGCCGCCGAGGTCGGGCTCCAGGTTCAAGAGATGAACCAATCGAAAGATCCACTTAAACCCGACTACCAACTCAGCGGAATCGATCTTACTGCGGAGCAAACCGACCAGTTGGTTGCCTTCGTTCGCTCGCTGCCGCGTCCTGAGCAGGTCCTGCCGGAAGATCCCAACGAGCGTAGCTACGTGAATCAGGGAGCCGTGCTTTTCGATGCGATCGGTTGTGCCGAGTGCCACGTGCAGGATGTCGGACAGCTAAGTGGCGTCTTCTCTGACTTCCTGTTGCATGATATGGGACCGGAATTTGAAGACCCCATTCCGGCGAAGAAGATTAAGGTTACCAGAGTCACCGCAGGCGTGACGATGCCGTCGTACTATGGTGCCGATCCGATTCGAGCGACTGAAACGTACTATACCGTTGAAGAACAAAACCACTTCAAGGAATATCGCACCCCGCCGCTCTGGGGCGTTGCCGATTCGGCCCCTTACCTGCATGATGGTCGCGCGACAACACTTCGTGCAGCCATTGAATGGCACGGAGGAGAAGCGTTGGCCTCGCGGGCAAACTTTGCTCAGCTCCACGAACGAGAGCAAGTCGCGTTGCTCAAATTCCTCGAATCGCTTCAAGCACCCAAGACAGCCGAAGAAACCCCCGACCGGATCGTCGGCAAACAAGTGGCAGAGCCTGGGGAAAAGAAGATCTCTAGCATCCCCAGTGGTACAATCAAAGCGGTGGCCGCGCGTAAGTAACGCCACAGGGTGCGACAGATCCACGGCTGGCTCGTTCAGCCGTGGCACCCACAAACCGCTTTGACTTGGACCTTGAAGGATTCGCTATGCAAACTTGGGCAACCCCTTCCCTGCCCTGCTCGCTTGGTCGGTTGCTGGTCGTGCTGTGCTTGGTCGCGATCAGCTGCTCGGCGAGCGATCTCTTCGCTCAACAGTCGCAACCGGTGAATGCGACCACGCTCGATGGCAAGGTCCTGTGTGGCTATCAAGCCTGGTTCCGCTGTCCCGAAGACGGAACCAACTTGCACTGGATGCACTGGAGCCGCCAACCAACGATCACTCCGCAGTCGATAACCTTCCAGATGTGGCCTGATCTGTCCGAGTTTACACCGACGGAAAAGTATGCTGTTCCCGGCATGAAGTATCCAGGCGGAACGCCCGCGTATCTGTACAGCAGCGTGCATCAGAAAACGATCGAGCGGCATTTTCAATGGATGCAGCAGTATGGCATCGATGGTGTGTTTGTGCAGCGTTTTTTAGTCAATTTGCGGCAACCATCCTTCGATACGATTCTCGATCACGTACGTACTTCAGCCGAAGAGTCCGGGCGAACGTTTGCCGTTTGCTACGATTTATCAGGCTACCCTTCCGAACGGATCGTGGGGCGTCTGACCGACGATTGGAAACAGCTTTGCGACGAGCGAAAAGTAACACGGGACGAGCGCTATCTCGATCACGATGGACTGCCGGTCGTCTTCATCTGGGGGCTCTATCCCGATCGCTTCTCAGCCGATATTGCCCATCAGCTGATCGACTTCTTTCACGAAGAAGGACCTTATCGCGCGACGGTCATCGGTGGTGTACCTAATAATTGGCGTAGCGAGACCAGCCAGAGTTGGACCTCTGCGTTTGGCAAGTTGGACGTGATCAGCCCCTGGAATGTCGGCAATATCGAAATGCGCGGCGGAGATAAGATCGCCCACACGCATGTCTGGAAAGAAGATCTCGCCACAGCCCAACAAGCTGGCACCAAGTTTCTGCCGGTCATCTATCCCGGTTTCAACTGGACGAACCTAAAAGGCCCCTTGGCTCAAAGAGACACCATCCCACGTCGCGGCGGTGCATTCTTCTGGGAACAGTTTGTCGCGGCGAAGAAACTTGGAAGCGGAATGGCCTACGTCGCCATGTTTGACGAAGTCGACGAGGCCACCGCGATCTTCAAAGTGACCAACGATCCGCCATTGGAAGCCAATTGTGCGACCTACGAAGGGCTGCCATCCGATTGGTACCTTCGCCTGACCGGCGAAGGGGCAAAGATGATCCGAGGAGATGCGCCCCTCCACGAGCGAATCCCCATCCAACCTTAGCCGGCTATTTGCTATCGGTTAAAACCCATCCGAGCGAGCCGAGAAATTTGTCCATCTCTTGGACTGTCTCGTTGTACCAACGATGATTATCCCGACTGTGGTTGAAGAAACCATGCCCTTGTCCTTCGTAGACACGAAGTTCGCTGATGACCCCAGCCGCTTTCATCTCTTGCTCAAACCGCTTGGCTGTCGAGACTGGGATCAAATTGTCTTTGGAGCCGAGAAACACGATCGACGGCGGATCGTCGGCGCTGATGTTGTGGGCCGGCGAAAATTCCTGGAAGCGATCTTTGACCCGTTTCTGTCCCCAGCCATCGGGGCCGTTGTCGTAGACCGGATTGAACAGCACCATTGCGTTGGGCTTGGTCGACACGTCTTGTTTCTCTTGGTCGACCGTGCCGAGATAAGCCGCCAGATGACCCCCTGCCGAGCCGCCTGCCGTCGCGATGCGACTCGGGTCGATGCCTAACTGCTTCGCGTGCGAGCGAACCCATCGCATGGCGTCCAATGCATCCTCTGTGCACGTTACCGGTGGATCGTCGTTTTTGCGGTCGAGCAACCGGTATTCGACCTGAATGGCGACCATACCTTGCTCGGCCAGGTGCTTGCTGTGTTCGGTAAACTGCCCTGGGGCACCTCCAACCCAGCCGCCACCATGAAAGAAAACAATCGCCGGCCGGCTATCCGTCTTCTTCCACTGCTCTGGCTTGGTGACATACAGCTTGAGTTCGCGTCCGTCGACCGTCTTATAGATGGAAGGTTTGCCTACCGGCGGCACAGCGAAAACAGATGAAACAAACAATAGCAGGAAAGAGAAAATTAAGACTGGGCGAATATTCAGCATCGTAACTCTCGCGGATGAGATCGGGGGGGGAAGTACTGAGCGTATCGTAGTCAATTGCCAAGCGACACGCGAATTTTGGCGTTTGATTTTATCTCCCCTCTTGCTGAGGTATCATCAGGCATGGTGGTGCAACACTTCTCGCCGAGGCGGCTCAATGGACGCAAAAAGCTTTATCTTCGGTCTGCTGTCGGGGCTTCTCTTGGCGGTCGTTCTTTATTGGGTATCGACCTTTTTCAGTATCTTTCGCCCTTGGTTGCAAGTCTTGATGTCCGGCGGTAAGGCATCCGTCTTTCAGATACTGGGTATGCGGCTTCGTGGGTCGAACGTGAAACTCGTAACCGAGGCCTACATCATGCTCGTTCAGCGTGGACAGAAGGTTTCTCTCAGCCAGGTTGAAGCGCAGTACCTGGCCCGGAAGAATGTCATTATGAATAGCCAGGATCTGATGCAGATCGTCGAGCAAAACCAGGGTGCGTAGCTGTCTGGTTAGAAATCGTCGCATGAAACCATGACTTACAGGACGAATTCCGCTACATTACGGCACATCACTGTCACACCTTCTACCAGGGCAAAAGGAAAGCACCATGAAGTTAACCGATTTCTACAACGAAGTTTCCCGCAGCGTCGACACCGATAAGACCGAAATCACCGTCGCGGAAACCAAACGCGTCCTCAGCGAGGCCTTCCTGGCACTGGCCAAAATGGACGCCGCTGAAGCGTTCGATACCGTCAGCAAAGGAATGACGACCGCCAAGAAGAAGCTTTCCAAGTAAGCGGATACGGCAAAGCACTTTCGCCTTCGCCAATTATTACCGCGGCGAAGGCGAGAACTCGCTTAGCGTTTCAAGCTGTGCGTCTGGAAACGTGAACAGAGGCGGCGAACATGGTATTAGGGCATCGTACGAAAGTATCGCTCAATGGCCATACCCAATTGGCGACCTACCGTCATATAGCCTGTTTGCGTACTATGGGGCGTGTTCCAGGCCGTTTCAAGCGTAACAGCCACGACGTGATCGGCCGTGTTCTTGGTGACCCAATTCTTGCTAATCTTGGTCCAGTTCTTGTCATAGCTTGCCCCTGATTCGCGTCTTTCTCCTTTGAATGCCAAGGGGCCCGTGATTTCCAACTGCGATGTCGCGAGGAAGTGGTCGAGGTTGCGATTTCCTTCTTCCGAAAGGTAGTCGGTTGTGGTGGTGTAGTAGTATGGCCATTTGGCCCCTGCGTCGGGGTTGTGCAGATCAACAAACAAGTCGAATGTTCCGTCTTGGTCTTGCTTAAGAATCTGCTGCTGAGCCACTTTCACACTGTTCCAGTGAGGCTGCTCGCTCCAGTCCCGGTTGTGATCTTGCGGGGTTTGATTCTTCCCCCCTGCTCCGATTGCCACGTTGTCGATATCCATCACCGGCACGATCGTGATGAGCGACTTCTGCCGCAGCGCGCTCGCACGCGGATCGTCACTGAGTAACCACTGCACCAGACCTTGGCAGACCCAACTAGAGCCTGATTCCCAGGCATGTTGCCGCGCTTGAATCCAAATCCCTTTCCGCAGCTCGTCTGACACACCTTCGGCGTGGATTCGTAAAGCAGGAACTGTCCGGCCCGCGCGTGTTTGGCACAGTTCAATAGCCTCGACGTGAGGGCCGTTCTTGGCGGAATCGCTTACGAGTCTCTGGGCATCTTCCACCCGAAATGGCGGTCCCCACGCGAACCAGCAAGTCGTTTCGTCCACTTGCTGCTGATAAACAATCCGTTTCCTGTTGCGTTTGCCTGCGGACGTTTGCTGCCAGATGATGTTGTCGGTGCTAAACGCGGCCTGAGTGGGTGTTGCCCAGGGGGCAGTGCCCACATCTAACGTGATTGTTTCGCCAGGTTCGATGCCGGTGACCTGAAAGTACCACCAACACTCCCAGCCCCGCTTGGGGTTTGCCTCTGGCTCGATACGAATGAGTCGCTTCTGTTGATCGACCTCGATTACTTTTGCTGAGCCACCCGAGAAGTCGCTATCGACTTTGAGTTCCCCGGCCAGTAGCATGCTGACCGGACCAAGCAGGATTAGCAAAACAGTTTCGAGACAACGCATTGGGCAGGCTCCTACCAGGACAGGAGTGATAAGCAAGAATCGCTTATCGTAGCACGCATTGTGGTCAGCTTGAAACGAAAAGAGGATTACTCCGACGTTCGATCAGCGACATATGCGTCCAGCCAGTCAATGACTTTCTCGCCAGCGTCCCACGGCAGTGCGTGCCCTTGTCCGTGATTCAGGAGCCCGAGTTGTACCGGCTCTGGGTAATAAGCACGCCACACCTCTTGCCCCACGTGTAGTGCGGGCCAGCTTCGCTCGCCATCGGCGCAACCGCGGCCCGTTTCACCACCGAGAATGAGAAACGGTCGACCGGCGATCAATGAAACGAGCTCGGCATGCTTGCGTGGGAAGCCTTCTTGCTTCACGTCACTTCCCAGATACCACACGGCGTCCCAGTTGCTGAAACCGATCTCGATCCCCCCCTCACTGGCAACCGCCGCGCAGATGCGATCGTCCATCGCTGCCAGATACAACGCTTCTTTCGCCCCGAGCGAGTGCCCGTAGGTTCCGATACGCTGGGGATCGACCGCATCGAGGGAAAGGAGCACATCGACCGCTCGCATCCCATCGGCCAGCATCACGGCCATTCCCTTGCTACCGGGATGATTCTTCAGAGCCGCTGTGGTTGAAGCCTTGTAGTTGTTCTGTTCCCACAGATAGTTCTCTGGGCAGATGACCAGAAAACCGTGCTCGGCGAGTCGCAAGCCCATGTGCCGCGCTGGCTCGGCGTCGAGGCCCACCAACTTGTCAAATGTCCCCGTACTCGTTCCGTGAAACGCAACGATTGCCGGTAGCTTTGCGTCGGCAGGGTCGTGAGGAATCAACAGATAGGCTCGGACCATCCGTCCCGGTTCGGCCTGATAGCGAACCAACCGCCGGGTGCAGTGCTCCAGGCGTTCTTGCTTAATTGTTTCCATCTGCAAAGGAAGTTCCGGAAACGAGTACGCGCCCAGAAACGTCTTCCACTGATCGCGAAGCCGGCTGCGTTCCTGTTGCCAGGCTTCGAGGCCAACCATCGCAGGACGCCCTGCTTGACCGCTCGTGGATAACTCTTTCGGAGGCGTATTCACCTCGGCCAGCCAGGTTACGTCTTGCGCGGCGAGAGAGGAGATCGTAAGCGCGCAGAAGAACAGCGAAACGAAGCAGCGAATCATGGCAGGTTCTCTAGGGGAAAGTAGTGGCGGGCAGGTTATCGTTTCATTTTCCCTTTTTTCGTGCCTGAGTCCAGCGGCCAAAATTCGCTTGGAACATGTGATTTGGCCATGATCGTCTCTACTTGCTGCACGATCTGGGGGTGCCGACTAGCCAAGTCATCTGTTTCGGTAGGGTCGCTGGTCAGATCGAATAACTGGATCGGCGACTGGGTCCCTTCGCGATACCCCTTCCATTTGCCAATCCGCACGGCTTGTTGCGACCGCACTGGAAACTCCCAGTACAGATGCGGGTGCCCCGGTTGCGAATCTCCCTTGAGTGTCGGCAGCACTGAGATCCCATCGAGGTGCGAAGGAGCATCGATGCCTGCCAGGTCGCACGCGGTCGGAAAGACGTCGCGCATGCCCCACACGAAATCACTGGCTTGGCCTGCCGGAACCACGCCGGGCCAACGAACGGCCATCGCTGCGCGAATGCCCCCTTCCTTCAAGCTGCGTTTAGTACCGCTGAAGGGAGCGTTCGACTTCAGGTGCTTCACGAAGGAGCCGTTGGGGCCATTATCCGAGGTGTAGAACACGATCGTGTTGTCGTCGATGTCAAGCTCCTTCAGCAAATCCAGAATCTTGCCCACCGTCATGTCGGCGCGGGTGATCATCGCTGCGTAGTTTTTCACCACTTGTGGCCACTTCTTGTCTTTATAAATCTGATAAGCCGGGTCATCTGCCGGAATCTCGAACTTACCGTGCGGCAATGTGTACGGCAGGTAGAGGAAGAACGGCTTGCTTTGGTTTTCGCGAATGAATCGCAGCGTGTCTTCCTCAAAGAAGTAGTGCGAATAGCGATTGTCGGTTTCCAGCCGCTGCCCATCATTCCACAGCCAGTCGGTGTAGTAGGTATGCGCGTGGACTTGATCGAGATAACCCAGGAAATGATCGAAGCCTTGCTTGTCGGGCGAACCTTCGTAGCCAGGGTTGCCGAGTCCCCATTTGCCGATCCCTCCGGTCACGTAGCCGGCCTGCTGCATTACTTCGGCTACGGTGACATCTTCCTCTTTCAAGAAGACCAACCCACTATCATCGGTCTTATTACGATTGGCTTTGGCCTGGTTGTCGCGTCTTCGACAGTGCCCCGTATGCAGACCGGTCATCAGCACGCAGCGCGTCGGCGCGCAAACGGCCGAACCGCTGTAATGATCGGTGAACCGCATCCCCTCGGCAGCCATACGGTCGAAGACCGGTGTTTGCACATGCTGCGACCCCATCGCCCCAAAGTCGTTGTAGCCAGCATCATCGAGCATGACGTAAATGATGTTGGGCTGCTTGGTGTCGGCAGAGAAGACGCTCGAAACGAAGCAACCTAGAAGAGCGAATGCGAGCAGCGTACGGTGAATCATGGCAGCCGAATCGTTGGAGGAAGGAAGCAGAAGTGCGGACTTAATTCTACCTACTCTCTTATCGAACGGCCGATATCTTACGGGAAATCAGGCCAACCCGGGCAGGAAAACGTCTGTTTCCCGCCGCAATCTCGCATCGGCCCCTTCTTAGGTGGCTGACAACTTGCGGATCATATCGCCAACATGCACGACGCCGGCCTTTACCACCCGGGCATAAATGCCGCGCAGGTGCAATTGTTTGCCGACGGCTGAGTTGACGAACTTCAACGCATCGCTGCCGAACCGCGCAGAAAACTTTTGACAACCGTTGTGGGGGATCTTGGTGATTTCCAACACCACGTCACCAATCGATAGCTGCTGGCCGGTCGGCAGGTTCTCGGCCGACAAATCGAAGTCGACAAAAAGATTGTCCCCGGCTAACGCCCACCGTCCCGAGTCCCCGGCGATCAAATCGATCGTTCGCGAATTCATGATGGCGACCTGCACGTCAGGATGAGGCGAACCGTCCGGCAGCGATTTCCAACAGCCTAATGCCCAGTTATCGCCGTGCACACCTTGTTCCAGGCTCAACTCGCAGTGGGCCAAATGGCTTCGCTCGTCGGTCTTAGGACGAATGACAATCGCTTCCAACGCCCCGTTATCGTGCGGAGATTGTTGGATGTGCGGAAGGCCGTCGTGTAGCTGCTCTAACGTGAGGTGCTCAGCCATAGTTTCGCCGATCAGGTTGGTAAGTGATGAAATGACAACCACCAGGCACGCTAGGTTCACGGCCAAGCCCAACATGTCAACGTCTCTATTTGCCCTTTACCAGTTCAATCGATCCGTCCGGCTTGAGCACGATCACTTGGCCCGACTTTTTTGCTTTGGTCAAAAGCTCGAGCGTTTCGTCGGTGATCTGGTATTTCTGTGGCCCGCCAATGACCTCGCTGGGCATGTGCTTCAGTTTCAATTGCTCGAGAACCGGGGCAACCATTGCTTGGTTCTCGGTAATGGCCAGAGCGACGCCTGCTGTCAGCAAGACCAGCGTAACTCCTAGGGCGGCAAGTTTTTTCATTTTTAATTCCTTTGCAATTTATGGGTGTCGCTTAGTGCACCGAACCAGTTGGGTGATTTCCCTGGGATGTTATAGACTACGATTCTATCGCGTTGGCGTTGCAACTTCGTATTAGAAAAAGTGATTGAAGAAATGCCTCGACCTGAAACGGAGTATTGGCACCAGTTGGACCCGGCAGAAGCCACTTCACGGCTTGAGACCGACCAAGCGTATGGCCTGCAACTCTTGGAAGTGAATCGTCGCCGCACGCGATTCGGTCCGAATGTACTGTCGCAGGCCCAAGGAGAGACCAAGCTTCAGATCTTTTTTCGCCAGTTTCAACAACCGCTGGTTTACATTCTACTGGTCGCCACGGCACTGACGATTGTCCTACATGAATGGGTTGATGCTGGGGTGATTTTTGCGGTGGTGCTGGTGAACTCACTGATTGGTTTTTTTCAGGAAGCCAAAGCACTTCAGGCGATTCAGGCCCTGAGCAAGGTCATGGGCAGTGAAGCCACCGTGATCCGCGGCGGCGAGACGATACGGATCGAAGCATCTGACTTGGTCCCAGGCGACTTGGTCAAGCTTCAGTCCGGCGATCGTGTGCCAGCCGACTTGCGCCTTTTGCAAACGCGAGATCTACAGATCGACGAGTCGGCATTGACCGGTGAATCGGTCCCGGTCGAAAAGTCATCGCAGAAGTTAGACGAAAAGATACCCCTGGCCGAACGCATCAACCTGGCGTTTTCGTCGACGCTGGTGACCTACGGCGTGGGAACCGGCGTGGTTACGGCAACCGGCGATCGGACCGAGATCGGGCATATCAATAAGCTGATCGCATCGGCCGACGTGTTAGAGACGCCCCTGGTGCGTCGGATTAACGAATTAAGCCACACGTTGTTGAAGGTCATTCTCGTTCTGGCAGGGCTCGTTGCTCTGGCGATTTTGTTGCGGGGCGAACCGCCGGTCGAGGTCCTGCTCTCGGCGGTCGCGCTGGCCGTCGGCGCAATTCCGGAAGGGCTGCCGGCAGTGGTCACGGCCACATTGGCGTTAGGAGTTTCGCGACTGGCCAGACGCCGTGCGATTGTTCGCAAGCTGCCAGCCGTCGAAACCCTCGGCAGTACGACGGTAATCTGTTCCGACAAAACAGGAACACTCACGCAAAATCAGATGACCGTACGTCAGGTTTCTACGATTGAACGGCAGTTTAATGTCACCGGATCAGGTTACGACACCGAAGGCCAGGTTACGACCTTAGATAATTCTGCCGAGAACGCATCTGACGACGTCTTAACTGACCTGCTGCGATCTGGGTTGCTTTGCAACGACACCCATATAACGCGTGGCGACGACCAGTCGTGGCGCGTCGAAGGCGATCCCACCGAAGCGGCTCTCTTGGTTTCAGCCGCGAAAGCCGGATTGAAGCGGGACGAGCTTCAACGCGATTGGCAGCGTCTGGATACGATTCCGTTCGAGTCGCAATATCAGTACATGGCATCCCTGCATCAAAGTCCCGGCGGAGACAATGTCATCTACATCAAAGGCTCCGTCGAGCGGCTCATGATACGCTGCGATCAGTTAGCCACCGGTCAGCCGCTGGAGGCCTCGGTCGTCGAGAAGCAGGTTGCCGAGATGGCCTCGCAAGGGATGCGAGTTTTGGCGTTCGCCAAGAAGACCGTCTCGCGCGAGCAATCAACCATCGAACACGACGACCTGACCCAGGGGCTGCAATTGCTGGGCCTGCAAGGAATGATCGACCCGCCTCGTCCAGAAGCGATCAGTGCGGTTGCCGCATGCCAGTCGGCCGGTATCAAGGTGAAGATGATCACCGGCGATCACATCGGCACGGCCACCGCCATTGCGGGGCAGCTCGGCATTCACGGTCACACCGACGACGGCGGCGATTTGATCGGCAAGACAGGCATGCAACTCGGGGAAACCTCGGATCGCGACTTGATCGAGATGGTCGAAGAGGTCGCCGTATTCGCCCGGGTGTCTCCTTCCCAGAAGCTTCGCCTGGTAGAAGCCCTGCAATCGACCGGAAACATCGTGGCCATGACCGGCGACGGGGTCAACGACGCCCCGGCCCTGCGTCAAGCGAACATCGGTGTGGCGATGGGCATGGCCGGAACCGAGGTCACTAAAGAGGCGGCCGACATGATACTGACCGACGACAACTTTGCAAGCATCGAAGCGGCCGTCGAAGAAGGACGCGGAATCTACGACAATTTGATGAAATTTATTGCCTGGACATTACCGACCAACCTTGGTGAAGCAGGCATTATTCTGGTGGCCGCGTTTCTCGGATTCCAGCTGCCGATCACGCCGTTGCAGATCCTGTGGATCAATATGTCGACCGCTATTTTACTCGGGGCGATGCTGGCGTTTGAACCGAAAGAGCCGCAGATCATGTCCCGTCCTCCACGCGAGGCCGACGAACCAATTCTATCTCCCGTTCTGATGTGGCGAACGCTGTGGGTTGGTGCCTTGCTAGTGGTTGCGACCTACGCCGTGTTTGCATTTAAAAAGTCGCTGGGGGTTGAACTCGAATCGGCCCGTACGGCAGCCGTCAACGTGATTGTATTGGGGCAAGTGTTCTATCTCTTTTCGTGCCGCTCGCTGCGGCTATCGGTTTTCCGGGTTGGTTTGTTTTCAAATCCGCTGATCTGGATCGGCGTCGCCGTGATGATCGGTCTGCAGTTGATGCTGACTTATGTTCCCTTTCTCAATATGGTCTTCGAGACCCAGCCCACCTCGTGGCGTCCGTGGGCCCTGGCCATAGGCTCTGGCACGCTGCTCTTCATTCTTGCCGAGATCGACAAGTGGCGCGTCAATCGTCGCTAAATACCCAATAAAAAAGCCGCTTGTGGACTCAAGCGGCTTGGGCTGCAAAATGGAGGGGGCTTCTTCTTAGTAGCGTAGAATCATGTCGACCATCAGGCGGCTTTCGGTCACATCTTGGAACCCTGTCAGCGGGAACTCGTAAGCAATCCCTGTTTCAATATGGCCGTTCGGTTTGTATCGCATGCCAACATTCTGGGTGACCAGATCGTTACCGGCAACATCGTTGCTACGCAGATTGAACAGGTCATGTCCGGCGACGCCCAAAGCAGAGCCTTGCGAAGCATCGTCGGTCCAGTGCCACCAGGCAAGCTCGGTGAAAACGTAAATCTTGTCGGTCAGACGCACGTCGAAGTGGTTCGACCAGTGAATCGCCGAAGATTGCAAGCTGCTATCGGTTGGCAAGCGATAGCCAACACTCGATAGGACGTGGGCGTTGCCATCCCAAAGTCGTTGGCCGCCGGTCAAAAATATGTTGAACTCGCCGTCACCTTGGCCTTGCAAAGCATCGCTGCTGCCCACTGGCATTTCGTAAGTGAAACCGGTCGAAACGATGGTGCCACTGCATGGATCACGCAACAGGTTATATTTCAGACCAGCCGAAACGTCGGCCCAACCATCGTCCAGCAGCCCGGCGAGCGAGCCTTCCGAGTTATCGACAATGAAACCATCTTTGGTGGCGATTACGCTCAATCGCTCGGTTAGTGCCACACGGACCTGGGCCGCGTACAACTGCACCGAACCGCCGGCCGGAATGTTGTTACCAATCGTGTTAGGCACCCAGTGATTCACGAAGATCGGACGAAGTTCCGTTACCGTGCGCGGGTCCTCGAAGAACACAAAGTTAATCATCGGGCTGATGAAGTCGTCGAAGCAGTGATCGCTTGGTCGAAGCAGATCGAGCATGCCCAAATCGCAACCACCGCAAGACGAGCATTCACAGCTCGAATCGCTCGCACAATAGGATGTCGCACTTGTCAGATCGTGCGGCTCGTACAATTCTCCCGCCTGGCTCACGCGGGAGAAGCCGCAACACGCCAAAACGGCAACAACCAAGAAGTATCCCCTAGAAAATCGCATCAAAACCGCCGCCCCCGAATACAGATTTAATTCGTGTCAATGTTTTCAAAGCCTAATGACCTTGCCCCGTTGACTTGCATATCGGTGTAAGCAAGATGCCAGCGGCACATGCTATCACTAGGCCCGTACAACTTGCCTGACCCCATGCACCGACAGACGTCTGGAAGGGATGTAAGGATCGTCCCGGACAATGCAACATGCACCAACTTGCGTTTACTTTGTCGACGGCCGGGACTCACGCGTGGTAAGGTGTTCTGTTGGTATAGACAGGTTCTTGGTCAGTCAGGCTTTCAATCAGGGTGCCCCAGGTGAAACAAACGCTTTTGATACTCTCGCGAGCATTGTTCGCTCTCTGTTTTTTCTTGTGCTTGGCAGCGTCCACGTTGTTGGGGTCCCCTTACAAAATTGCCTTCTCAACCTATCTCGGCGGCAGCGATTGGGAGCATGCCCGCGATGTGTTTGTCGACGACTCTGGCAACGTCTATATCGTCGGCGGTACACAGTCGCCCAACTTCCCCGTCACCGAGGGGGCCTTCCAAACCAAGCACGACATGACCGGCAACAAGGTGGGCAGCGGCGGCTACTGCGATGCGTTCGTCGCCAAGTTTCGCCCTGACGGCAGCCTGGCCTGGAGCACGCTTTTGGGCGGCCCTAATTACGACCGCGCGTATGCCGTTGAAGTCGATAAGTCTGGCAACGTCTACGTTAGCGGTCGCGGCGGCCCTGGCTTCCCGACTACCGCCGGTGCCTTTCAAACCGAGTTCCGCGGCTCGGACGAAGGGATCTACGGCATGCAGAACGCATTCGTCGTCAAGCTAACGCCTGATGGTTCTCAGTTGACCTGGGGCGCGTTCGTGGGGGTTGGCAGGCTCTGCCGAGAGCTTTCAATCGACGACGACGGCGAGGTCTACGTTGCCCTGCACTACTTGGGCCACGGCCCCTTGCCACCGGAAAAGTGGTTCGCCAACGCCTACCAAAACAAGCCAATCGGGGGCGTCGATATCGGCGCGGTGAAGATCGCCGCCGATGGCTCTCAGGTTCGCTGGGCCACGTGGTTTGGCGGATCGGCCGATGAGGTCAGCAACTGCGGCCTCCGCCTCGACGGCGACAAGAACGTTTATTTAAACTTCACCACCAATTCCGACGATGTCCCCACCACCGAAGGTGCCCATGATCGCACCTACAACGGCAACGGCGACGCGTTCCTCGCGAAGCTTTCGCCCGACGGCAGCCGCCTGATCTACGGCACCTACTTCGGCGGCCAAGAGCACGAAGAAGGCAACAGCACCCACAACCTGGCCATCGACGGCGAAGCAAATGCGTACCTGCTCAACTCGACCACCGGCAACGACATGCCAGTCACGCCCGGTGCCTTGCAAAGCCAACCAGCCGGACAGCGCGACATCGTTGTCAGCAAGTTCAGCCCCTCTGGTGCCTTGCTGCAGTGCACTTACCTGGGCGGCAGCGGCAACGAAGAAGCCGAAGGGATCTACGCAAACGCCCAAGGTGAAGTCGCCTTCGTAGGCAGCACCGACTCGACCAACTTCCCGATATCAGAGCAGGCCATCCAGACCCAAAAAAGCAAATCACACGACGCGTTCGCGGTGGTCCTGTCACCTGACTTCAGCCAGCTTAACTACAGCACCTACCTCGGCGGCGAAAACTACGACTATGGCCGAGCGAGCTATTTCGATGCCACCGGAGCGATCTACCTAACCGGCTCGATCAACGGCCCCGGCTGGCCAGTGCTCAATTCCCACCAAAAAGATTTCGCCGGAGGCGGTGGCGGAAAAGAGCTTTGCTACGAAGGGGGATGCCACGCCGGAGATGTGATTTTGACGCGGCTGGTGAAGTAGGCAAGCCGCCTGCCAAGAGAGGTCTTCTTCGTAGGCTGGGGGCAGGCACCCAGTGAACATAACTTGAGGCCACAAGCGGCTAATACAACCGGCCCGAACCCAGAAGCAAGTATCCATCCGCAGGGCCTCACGCGAACGCGTGTCACGAAGCTGGCACCCGGTATCCAACCCACGCCCGCGCGAATCTAAAAAAATTTTCATTTGAGCACTATACATATGCTACACCAGGCTGATATATCTAAATCATGCCCAGGGGACGCTTCCCCGGCACCGTGCCTATTTTCTTTTTAGGCATACGAAAAACAGTACCCAGT